>JACQVS010000103.1 GCA_016209605.1 Planctomycetota bacterium | reverse complement strand
GTGCAGCGTCGGGGCGCGGTTGAGGAGCACCGGATGCTCGTGAATGACCTCCTCCAGAATGTCCCAGACCTCCTCATCCTTGCGCTCGAGCATTTTCTTGGCGCTCTTGATGGTATCGGCGTGGCCAAGCTCCTTGAGTCGGCGGATGATGAACGGCTGGTAAAGCTCGAGGGCAATCTTTTTCGGCAGGCCGCACTGGTGCAGCTTGAGCCAGGGCCCGACGGCAATCACCGAGCGGGCGCTGTAGTCGACGCGCTTGCCAAGCAGGTTCTCGCGGAATCGTCCCTGCTTGCCCTTGATCATGTCGGTGAGCGACTTGAGGGGGCGATTGTTCGAGCCCAGAACCGGCCGGCGGCAGCGGTTATTGTCGAAGAGCGCATCGACCGAATGCTGCAGCATGCGCTTCTCGTTGCGGATGATGACGTCGGGGGCGTTGAGGTCGAGCAGTTTTTTGAGGCGGTTGTTGCGGTTGATGAGCCGCCGGTAGAGGTCGTTCAAGTCGGAGGTGGCGAAATTGCCGCTCTCGAGGAGCACCAGCGGCCGCAGGTCCGGCGGGATCACGGGGACGACGTCGAGCACCATCCACTCCGGCTTGTTGCCGGAGTCGAGGATGGACTTGACGATCTTCAAACGCTTGATGATGTCCTTGGTCTTCTGCTTCGAGCGGGTGTCTTTCAGCTCCGCTTTCAGCTCCTCGACCATTTTCTCGAGGTCGATGCGCTTGATGAGCGAGCGGATGGCCTCGGCGCCCATGTCGGCTTCGAACGAGTCGCCGTAGCGCTCCCGGCAAACCCGGTACTCCTCCTCGGTGAGGAGCTGCTTTTCCTTGAGCGGCGTGTCCCCGGGGTCGATGACGACATAATCCTGGTAGTAGATGATCCGCTCCAGCGAGGAGGTCTTCATCGCCAGAAGGTTCCCCATGCGCGAGGGCATGGCCTTGAAGAACCAGATGTGCACCACCGGGGCCGCCAGATTGATGTGCCCCATGCGCTGGCGGCGGACCCGAGAGTGGGTGATCTTGATGCCGCAGCGGTCGCAAATGATGCCGCGGTGCTTGATGCCCTTGTACTTGCCGCAAAAGCACTCCCAGTCGCGCTCCGGACCGAAAATCCTTTCGCAGAACAAACCGTCCTTTTCCGGCCGGTAAGTCCGGTAGTTGATGGTCTCCGGCTTCTTCACTTCGCCGTAGGACCAGGACAGGATGTCGTTTGGAGAGGCGAGGCGGATGTGAACCGAACCGTAATCGTTGATTTTGTCGTAAATCGCTTCAACCATCGATTTCTCCCGCAGGGTTCTAGATTATTTTCAAGGTCTCAAGTCAAGTTTCTTTTCTTTTGCAGCTCGATGCTCAAGCCGAGACCGCGGATCTCGTGGCAGAGGACGTCGAAGGATACCGGCGTCCCCGGCTCGAGAGTGTTGGTCCCCTTGACCATCGACTCGTAGATTTTGGCCCGCCCATCGACGTCATCGGACTTGACGGTGAGCAGCTCCTGGAGGATGTTGGCGGCGCCGTAAGCCTCGAGGGCCCAGACCTCCATCTCCCCGAAACGTTGTCCTCCGAAGCGCGCCGTGCCGCCGAGGGGCTGCTGGGTGATCAAGGAGTACGGCCCGGTGGCGCGGGCGTGGATCTTGTCGTCCACCAGGTGATGGAGCTTCATCATGTAGATGTAACCGACGGTGACCTTCTGCTCGAACTGCTCTCCGGTGCGCCCGTCATACAGCGTGGTCTTGCCATCGTTGGGCAGCTTGGCTTCATCCAGGGCGGCGCGGATATCGTGCTCCTTGCAGCCATCGAAGACCGGCGTCACCGCCCGGTAGCCGAGGTGATGCGCCGCCCACCCGAGATGGGTCTCGAGGATCTGGCCGAGGTTCATACGCGACGGCACGCCCAGGGGATTCAAGATCATCTGCACGGGGGTACCGTTCTCGAGGAAAGGCATGTCCTCCTCCGGCAGGATCTTGGCAATGACGCCCTTGTTGCCGTGCCGCCCGGCCATCTTGTCGCCCACCGAAAGATTTCTCTTGGTGGCGACCAGGACCTTGACCATCTCGAGAACGCCCGGAGGGAGCTCATCGCCGCGAGTCAAGCGGTTGATGATGCGCTGCTTCTGGTCTTCCAGGGCTTCCAGCTTGGCGAAGTGGATGCGCAGGGCGTCCTTGACATCCTGCGACTTCTTCTTGGCCAGGTCCTTGATGAGCGAGGTGACGCGGAACGACATCTTGATGGACGAGACGCTCTCCTTTTCGATCAGCCTGCCGGCGTTCAGGGCCTTGCCGTCCGCGTCCAGCGGCTTCTTGCCGATGATCTTGGCCAAGGACTCGATCAGGCGCTCGAGCTGCTGCTTGCACTTATCGGTGAAATCCTTTTCCGCCTGGGCGATCTCGTCCTTCACCTTCTTGCGGTCCTCTTCCGACGAGGACGACTTGCGCGAGAAGGTGTAGGCCCCGATCACCACGCCCTCCACGCCGGAGGGGACTTCCAGGGAATCGTTCTTCACGTCCTCGCCGGCGCGGCCGAAGATGGCGTGCAGGAGCTTTTCTTCCGGCGACAGCTCGCTCTTCGACTTCGGCACCACCTTGCCGACCAGGATGTCCCCTGCCCGGACGCGGGTGCCGATCCGCACCACCCCGCGTTCATCGAGGTTCTTGAGCATGCGCTCGGAGACGTTGGGGATTTCCCGGGTGAACTCCTCGCGGCCCAGCTTGGTCTCGCGGATCTCGATCTCGAACTCGTTGAGATGGATGGAGGTGTAAGCATCCTGCTTCACCAGCCGCTCGCTGACGACGATGGCGTCCTCGAAGTTGTAGCCATCCCAGCTCAAGAAAGCCACCAGCACATTGCGGCCGAGGGCCAGCTCGCCCATGCACGTCGCTGCTCCATCGGCAATGATCTGGCCCTTTTCGATCTTCTCCCCCACCTTGACGATGGGCTTCTGGTTGAGGCAGGTCCGCTCGTTGAGCATCTGGAACTTCCGCAGGGTGTAGACCTCGTCGTCGATGACCACTTGGTTGCCGTCGACCGCGGTGATCGTCCCCGCATCACGGGCGGTGACCACCATGCCGGAGTACCGCGCCACCTCGACCTCCATGCCGGTGCCGACCAGGGGCGGCTCGGTGCGGAGGAGCGGCACCGCCTGGCGCTGCATGTTGGAGCCCATCAAGGCGCGGTTGGCATCGTCATGCTCGAGAAAGGGGATCAAGCTCGCCGACACTCCCACCATTTGCTTGGGGGAGACGTCCATGAACTCGATCTCGGTGGGATTGACGAACTTGAACTCGCCGTTGCACCGGGCAAGAACGTACTCGCCGGCGAGCTTGCCTCCCTTGTCGAGCTCGGTGTCGGCCGGAGCCATCCAGCGGTTCTCCTCCTCATCGGCGCGCAGGTAAACCACCTCGCCGGTGACCTTGCCCTTCTTGACCACCTGGTACGGCGTCACCAGGAAGCCGTACTGGTCGATCTTGGCGTAGACGCCCAGGGAGGAAATGAGCCCGATGTTGGTGCCTTCAGGGGTCTCGATCGGGCAAATGCGGCCGTAGTGGGAGATATGCACATCGCGCACTTCAAAGCCGGCGCGCTTGCGGTTCAAGCCTCCCGGGCCCAGGGCGCTGAGGCGGCGCTCGTGGGTGAGCTGGGAGAGCGGATTGGTCTGATCGACCACCTGCGACAGCTCGCCGCGGCCGAAGAAGAACTCGATGGCGCTGGAGATGGTCTTGGAGTTGATCACGCTCCGCGGCGTGATGGCGGCCGGCTCCATGATGCTCATGCGCTCCTGCACCGTGCGCTTGAGCTTCAAGAAGCCCTTGCGCAGCTCTTCGCCCGCCAGCTCTTCAATGGTGCGGACGCGGCGGTTGCCGAGATGGTCGATATCGTCGACCTCTCCAACTCCCTGGCGCAGGCTCATGATGTGCTTGATGCAGTTGATGATGTCTTCCACGTGCAAGACCATCTCGGTCTCGGGGATGTTCTGGTTGAACTTGCGGTTGATGCGGAAGCGGCCGACCCTGCCAAGGCGGTACTTGTTGGAGTTCTTGAACTTCTCGTGGAAAAGCTCCTTGGCCTTCTGGATCTGCGAGGGATTGCCGGGGCGGAGGCGCTGGTAAATGCGGATCAGCGCATCCTCGTGATTCTTGGAGAGGTCCTCTCTCAAGGTGTTGACGATGAGGGGATCCTTGACCTCGGCGACGTAGCGGATGATCCGGTCCTTGCCGCCGACGGTGATCTTGACCTTGTCATTGAGCAGCTCTTTGGTGAAGGCCTCGGTGATCACCTCGCCGGACTCGAGCAGCTTGCTCGAGTCGGCCTCGTTGACGAGGTCTTCGGCCAGGATCTTCCCCTTGACCTTGTCAACCCAGTTGACCCCCGAGCACTTGACCTCCTCGATCTTGTAAAACAGCTCCAGGATGGCGCGGTTGGAGGACAGCTCCTCCGACATGGCGCGCAGAAAGCAAGTGGCCGGGAATTTGCCGCTCTGATCAATGCGAATCGACAGCGCCTCCTTCTTCGAGACGTTCATCTCGATCCAGCTGCCGCGCTCGGGGATGATGCGGCAGGAGTGCAGCCTTTTTTCGCTGGTGTGGACTTCCTCGGCAAAGTCGACTCCCGGCGAGCGGTGCAGCTGGCTGACGATGACCCGCTCGGCGCCGTTGATGATGAACTCGCCGCCGCCGATCATGATGGGGACCTCGCCCAGGTAAACCTCTTCCTCGATCCGCTCCTCGCCTTTTTCCAGGAGAACGCGGATCTTGAAGGGCATGCCGTAAGTCAGGCAGAGCTGGCGGCATTCATCCATGGTGTAACGCGGCCGGCCCAGCTCATAGCCGAGATATTCCAGAGAGATTTTGCCGTCATAGCTCTTGATGGGAAAAATCTCCCGCAGCAGGGCTTCCAAGCCGAAGTTCTCCCGGTCGGTGTAATGGACATCGGCCTGGAGGAACCGATTGTAAGCTTCAATTTGAAGCTGCATGAGATTGGGCACTGGAATGGCCTCACTCGCCTTACCGTAGCGGCGAACCGATATCGTCATGTTTTGCGACCTCCAACAATGATCCTCCCCGCCCGCTTCCCTTGATGGGAGGCTTCGAGGGAGCCGTGATAGTATTTTGCCACTTTTTGGATGGTGTGGGGAATTCGGGTCATCAATAAAGGCAGCATCTCCGCCTCAGGTCCTCCACCCGCGAAAAATTACGTGCAAGGCCTGACCAAGAAGCTGAATACGAGCCACGCTCTTCGTACCAGGAACTCCTCATTACCGGATTCGGCAGGGTCCCCCTTTACACGAATCTTCCTTCAGAGAGCTCCATTGCCAATAGCAACACCAGCGCATCAAGGAGCGATGCAAATGGTAATCCGATATATATAACTCAAGCACCCAGAAAAAGAAACGATTTTTTTTGACGATTTTTTAAAATCGGCAAGAAAATTGCATACAAACCTGATTCCAAATCGGGATTCCAATATCGATCCCGACCAAACCGGGGAGCCCAGAAGAGGCCGGCTAGCTGATCTGGCGGCCCCCAGCCTTTTGAGTCACGGCCTTTTGAGTCACGGCCTTTGAACCCCGGCTTTTTTGAACTCGCGGGCTCTTATTTGATCTCCACCTCGCCGCCGGCCGACTTGATCTTTTCCTTGATCTTTTCGGCTTCCTCTTTGCTGACGCCCGTCTTGACAGGCTTCGGGCAGTTGTCCACCAGGTCCTTGGCCTCTTTCAGCCCGAGGTTGGCGATCGCCCGCACCTCCTTGATAACCTGGATCTTCTGCTCGCCGGCCCCCTTCAAGATGACGTCAAAGGAAGTCTTTTCTTCCGGCGGTGGGGCGGCGGCACCACCCGGCGCTCCAGGCGCCCCAGCGAACATGGCCGCAGCCGGAGCCGCGGCGCTGACGCCGAAATCGGCCTCGAACGCCTTGACCAGCTCGACCAGCTCGATCACGGTCAAACCTTTGACGATGTCCAGAACCTGAATGACTTTTTCCGAACGGGAAGCCGTTGCAGTAGTCATGACTTGGATGTCTCCTTTTCTTTATTTTCTAGATTATCTTTAATGGCCTGGAGGGCATAAACCACCCGGCCCAAAATCTGTTGTGTAGCTACCGCCAAATTCCTTACGGGGGCCTGGAAGAGCCCGGCCACCTGCGCCAGCAAGGTCCTGCGGTCCGGGAACCTGGCCAGCTCGAGGACCTCCTTGCTCCCCAGCACGTGGCCGGAGAACAGCCCGCCTTTGATGCCGAGCTTGTCCTTGTTTTTCTTCTGCCACTGGGCCAGAACCTTGGCGGCTGCAATCACTTGCTCCTCCATGCCCTCTTTGCCGACCAGCAGGGCGGTGGGCCCCTTGAACAACTCCTTCAGGGCCGGATTGATTCCCTTCGAACCGTTCTGGCGCGCCGGGGGAAGAACCTTCATGGCTACCCGGTTCGGGACCACGTGCATCTTCACCCCGCCATCCCGCAAGGTCTTGCGCAGATCGTAGGTTTCCAGGGAATTCAGCCCCTGGTAATTGATCGCGATGAAGCATGCAGCTTTTTCCAGCTTGCGGTTCAAATCTCGAGAAACGTATTCTTTCAATTTCTTTGACATGACAGTTTCTTTAACATGACGGTGACCTCCAGAAGCCTGGCTCAGCTGACCTTGAGCGGTATGCCAGGCCCCATCGCCGTGGAAATGGAAGCCTTCAGGATGAAAAGACCCTTGGAAGACGGCGGTTTGAGGTTCTTCAAATGCTCGATGAAAGCGTTGGCGTTTTCCAACAAGCGCTCCTTGGTGAAGGACTTTTTCCCGACGACGGTGTGCAGGTTGCCAGCGTCATCATTGCGGTACTCCACCTTCCCTGCCACGAATTCGGCCACCACTTGCTTGATATTATCGGTGACGGTCCCGGACTTGGGCGTCGGCATCTTGCCGTGCGGCCCGAGCACGCGCCCCAGCTTGCCGACGTGCTTCATCATCGAGGGGTGAGCAATGGCAATGTCGAAATCGAGCCACCCTCCCTGGATCTTCTTGGCCAGGTCTTCGCCCCCCACCTCCATGGCGCCGGCATCCCTGGCTTCGTGTGCGAGCTCACCCTCCGCAAAGACGATCACCCGGACCTTCTTGCCCAGGCCGTGCGGCAGGGAGAAGGCGCCACGGATGGTCTCATTGGTCTGCTTCGGATCGATCCCGAGGTGGAAGGACAGCTCCACGGTCTCGTCGAACTTGGTGGAGTCGAGCTTCTTGAGGAGATCGACAGCGTCGGGCACCGGCAAGGGCTCTCCGGTCGGACTCGCCTTCTGGATCTTTTCCAGGCTGCGCAAATAGCGCTTGCTTCTTTTTCTCATGATCAACCTCCCGAAAACCAATCTTGCAAGGCTCGAGGTTCTCTCCCACCAGCCAAGGGCCGGCCAGTGGTCAACGCTGGATCCCTGCTTTTACCGGAAAATCAGGCTTTACTGGAAAAATCAGCCCTTGCAGGGGAAATCAACCGATAACCTGAACACCCATGCTCCGGCAGGTCCCCCTGATGATGTTCATGGCGGCCTTCACGTTTTTGGTGTTCAAATCTGGCATCTTCAGCTTGGCAATCTCCTCCACTTGCGCGAGGGTGATGGTGGCGATGGTCTCGCGGCCCGAGGTGCCGGAGCCCTTGGCCAGGCCGGCGACTTTCTTGATCAAAACCGAAGCCGGCGGGCACTTGAGGATGAACTCGAACTTCCGGTCGGAGTAAATGGTGATTTCAACCGGAATGATCGTCCCCTGTTGCGGCCGCGTCGCTTCGTTGAACTTCGAAACGAACTCGCCGATATTCACCCCATGCTGTCCAAGCGCCGGGCCTACCGGTGGAGCCGGGGTCGCCTGGCCGCCGGGAAGCTGCAATTTGACTTTGGCAACGACTTCACGAGGGGGAGGCATGGCTGTCTAAGTTTCCCTGAAAATTGCGATTGCTTTCAAAAAGGAACAAAAATAACCAAGGTTTGGCCTGAAGACAACAGATTTTTTAGAAAAATCGCCATTTTTCCCCGGCGAGGGGGCTCCTATAGCTTCTCCACCTGCCAGTACTCCAGGTCCACCGGTGTGGCCCGGCCGAAAATGGTGACGATGACACGCACCGTTCCTTTGGCCGGGAAGGTCTCATCCACCACCCCATCGAAGTTCTCGAAGGGGCCCTCCTTGATTTTAACGCTGTCCCCCGGGGCCAGGTCGATCTTGACCTCCGGGGACTCCTCCTTGCCTTTCAGGGTATTGAGGATCTTCTCCACCTCGGGAGGGGAAAGGGGGATGGGCTTCTGGAAGGACCCGACGAAGTCGCCGATGCCGGCGGTTTCCTTGATCAGGTACCAGACGTCATCGGTCAGATCCATTTCGACAATAATATAGCCCGGATAGAGCTTGCGCTCCTTGTACCGCTTCTTGCCGCCGCGCATCTCCGAGACCCTCTCGGTCGGAACCAGCACCGTGGGCACATACTCATCCAGGCCGGCCAGATGGACTTTCTTTCTCAGTGATTCTTGCACCGTTTCTTCGCGCCCCGCCTGGACGCGAAGGACGTACCATTCTTTTGCCATGTCGGTGATCCCCTCTCGGAACCAGCACTATTGCATTTGATGAAACACCCATTGACTGCACGCGTTCAAGAGCATATCAATGAGGAAGGTGAACGCCCCGATGATGACGACCGTCACCACCACCACGATGGAGTGGTTGACCTCCTCCTTGCGGCTGGGCCAGGTGACGCGGTTCTTCAGCTCGTTCTCCGTATCGATCAAGAAGTCCGACCAGCGCGGGCTGTTGTACTGACGGTAGCCGAAGATCAGGATGGCGATGACGACCGGCGCGATGAGGACGATGCGGTAATCGATCGGCCAATGCTCCACTCCAAAGATCCGGTTGAGGAAGTGGTTGACGATTTCAAAATGGGAAGAAGGATCCGGCAAGGTGCTGTACATGCTCACGGCCAGCATGGCAGCGAACAAGGCCACCAGGGCGGCAACCGTATTTCGGGCCCACTTCCCTTGCCCTTCCTTGTAAATTTTCCATTCCAAGGCTTGGTCTCCTTATCTGCGATCCGTGCCTGCGAGCTGAAGACGGCTCGCAAGAGGTGCAAAAGGCCTGTCAGTTACGTATCGGCATTCAAGGCACCGGAAAGCACCCCTCGAAAAGTGGTTGGGGTCCATCCGCCGGCTCCTTCCTGAAAGCTCGAGAGTCCATCACAAAAAAAACAGGCCAGGAGGGACTCGAACCCCCAACAGATGGATTTGGAATCCCTGCCTGGGTTGTATTTTTAACAACGGTGAACAACCTTTTTAACATTAACCTCGGAAAATTCAACGAGATGTTTACCGGATTCTTTTCCAACTTTATCACCCGTTGCCGTAGTTTCCCGGACAAAACCCGGACAAAGGGCGGACAAGGCGGGGCGGACATGGATGCCGGCGCCACCCTCTGAAAAGCAAAATTGCTGCATCAAGAACGGATTGCCAATCCACCGCGCCGCCTCCTGGTCGATACAAAACCCGAAATCGCTGGAGGTTGTGGAGTGCCGAAATTCTTTGTCCGTGATTTGTCCGGATTCCTGGAGAACGCATGACCGCGCGCCGCGCCTATTCCCGCACCGATCTTAATGCCCTGAAAACCCGAGTGAAGGCCCGAGGATTCAAGGCCGTCGATATGAGGACAACGGCCGCGAAGGAGCTGGTCGCTTTCCAGCGGGGACTGACCGAGGACCTCGGCGGCGAGGAGCTGCTATCGACGGCGAAGCGAGCGCTGGTGAACATGGCGGCCAGAGCCTTCTTGTTCTTAAATCACGTTGACGCCTGGCTGGCCGAGCAGCCCAACCTTGTGAATCAGCGCAACCGCGCCTTGCTGCCCGCGCTGCGCGAGCGGCAGAGCATCGCGGAGCACCTGGCCAAACTCCTCGACCGGCTGGGGCTGGAGAAGCGGAAGCCCGAGCCGCTCTCCCTCGGCCGCTACTTGGAGACGAAGGCGCAGCCGGGGAATGGCTATGGCATGATGGCCGGGGAGGGAGAATTCCGCCCACCGGTTGGGGTCCAGCCGGCGGGTCCCTCCCCGGCGGGGCCGGAGGCCGGGGCCGAGGCGGAATCCGGAACCGGGGAGTCTCGGCCGGCGGGGAGCACCGCGGCGGAGCCCGGATGGGCGTCCGCGGAGCTGGACCCGGAGGGCAAGTCACCCTCACCCGCGAGGGCTGAGAGCGCGGAGATTTCTTCCGGACGGTCTCCAGTTGGCTCCAGCAGCAATCCGGAGAGCGTAGGAGCACATCCTGAAAGCGAGATTCCCCCGCCAGAGGGCAAAAATGACCCGGATGCGTGATGACCTCGTCCTTCTCGGGCGCCTGAAGCTCGCCGCGGAGGCGCTCCAGGCAGAGGGCGAATTGGGGCCGCGCCTAGAATCCTCCCGCCTCGCCCTGGCGCCGCTCCGGGCCGAGGACCTCGAGGCGGACCTCCGACAATTCTTCCGCGATATCCTGAAGCGGCTTTCAGCCGGCGGCAACCTCGACACCCAGGCCGGCGGCTTCATCGCCCAGCGCCTCGAGCTGCTTAGAAAAGAAGTGCAGCGAAGAATGGAGGAAAGCTGCGACCATGCCTGCACCGATTTCGATTATTGAATTCGTCAAGGATCCGAACCTCCTCGGTCTTGAAATCTCACCGGCCCAGGAAGTCCTCCTCCGCTCGATCTATGGTCTCCCGCTTGAAGGCGAAGCCCAGCTCCAGCTCTTCCGCGAGTGCACCGGCCGGGCTGAATACCATCCGCCCATCGGCGGCTGGGGCGAGGCGACCGTCATCGCTGGCGCCCGCTCCGGCAAGGACAGCCGGATCGCTGCGCCCGTGGTGCTCTTCGAGGCCCTCTTTGGTGCCCATGAGCGGCACCTTGGGAAGGGGGAGCGCGCCGTTATCCCGCTGGTGGCTCAGGATGCCCGCGCCACGCGGATCGCTTTCGACTACATCAAGGGCTACCTCCTCGGCTCTCAGCTCCTCGCCGCTCAAGTGGCGGACATCCGTTCCCTCGAAATTGAACTGACAAACGGCGCGTCGATTTTTTGCTTTCCCTGTTCACTGAAGTCCCTCCGCGGCTGGACCATCCCCGTTGGGATTATGGACGAAGTGAGCTTCTATCGCCTGGAATGGCAAGCCGATAGCGATGTGGAAGTTCAGGCTTCCATCCGCCGCGGCATGATCGGTTTTCCGGCAACGCGCCTGGTGAAAATCTCCACGCCGTACATGAAAGCCGGCGTTATCTATGAAGATTTCAGGAGCTTTTTCGGCCGCGACTCGGCGGATATCCTGGTTTGGAAGGCAGCCTCGACCCTCATGAATCCGAGCTTAAGCGCTGAACGGCTTGAGCGGGAAAAGCGGCTCGATCCGATGCGTTACGCCAGGGAATATCTGGGTGAATTCTCTGACGACATCGCCGCTTTCTTGCCGGCGGACTGGATCGAGGGGGCTCTGGTGCCTGGCCGCTTCGAGCTACCGCCACGACCAGGAGTCCCCTACATTGCGGCGGTCGATCCCTCGGGCGGCGGCGCTGATGCTTTCACTCTAGCCGTGGTACACACCGAATTGACCGATGGAGGGCTGCTGGTTGTGCAAGATGCCATGAAAGGTTGGAGCCGGCAGGGCAGCCAGAACGTTGACCTTGAGGGCATCGTCAAGGAAATCGCCAGGATCGTTAAGAATTACGGCTTGTCATCTGTAATCGGCGACCGCTACGCCGGCGGCTGGGTGAGGGAGCGCTTTCGAGCCGAGGGCCTTCACTATGAGGAGTCGCCCATTGATAAAAGCGCGGCTTACCTCGAAACCGAACCCCTTTTCGCGCAAGGGCGAATTCAAGTTCTCGACCATTCCTCGCTCATCCGCGAGCTGCGGAACCTTGAGCGCCGGCCGCGTCCGGGGGGGAAGACCATCGTTGATCATCCCCGCGGCGGGCACGACGACCACTCAAACGTCTTGGCGCTGGCTGCGGCACGGGCGTCGAAGGCCGGCGCGCTCCTCAGCCGCAACCTGGTCCTTGCGGCCCTCGACGCCTCGCTTCAGCCGCTCTTTCCCGTGGCGGCGGAGGCTTCGCCGTGAGGCGTTTCACTCTCGCCCTCGATCTGAGCAATCCCGCCGGCGCTCCGGCCATTGTGGTCATCGAGACCATAATCGCCAGCCGCCGCAAGATGCGCTTCGGCGTGATTCACCTCGAGCGGCTCGCGGTCGGGCGAACCTGCCTGGAGATCAACCGCCGGCTCGATTACCTCCTCGATCAAGAGCCGCTGCTTTCCGGCTTCGCTTTCCTTCTCATCGTGATCCCCGAAGGTGGACGGAACATCTACAGGGAAATCATCCGGCTGTATCTCGGAGTTAGCTCGCGGGGAGTCGAGATTGTCGAGAGCGGCGCGGCAAAGCTCGAAGTCCCCTGGTATCAAATCCCGCGCCGCGAGCTTGAGGTTGCCCTCCGGCTCGCCCTCGAGGGAGGCCAGCTCCGGATCGCCGAGGCCCTCCCCGGCGCCCGCGACCTGATCGGCGAGATCGTCGCCGGCTCGGGCTCCCTGGCTCGCTCTCTTGGCGCGGCCCTCTGGTACGGGCGGCGGTCCCTCCTCATGCCCGCGGTCCTGACCATGGAGGAGTGGGGGAAAGAGCAGAAGATGGCCAGCGCGGAAAAAAACCATGCGGCGGTTACCGGTCAGTCAAAGCGTTAACGGCCGAAGCCAATACATCTTGTTAAAATGGCAGTTAGTAGTATATACTACTAATTAGCTTATCGAGGAGGATGAAGACCATGAAAAAAGCGAAAAGACGAAATTCAAAGTCAAACACCATCATGCAGGAGGTGACGCGAGACTCGCTTAAACGAGATGCCGAAAATATTGCCCGGCTGCTTGGCCTAGCGAGCGCGGAGGAGGCTTTTTGCCAGCTAGACAAGGGGAAGCTTGAGGGAACCATCGCAGAGACCGAGCTGCGGGGAATCCGCCACTTGCAAGAAGTCCTACGCAAACGGCGCAATTCAAAATTGCTTCCAGCCTGATTCATCTTCCAAATGGCTATCGAGGGTAGTACGCCAAGGAAATGTTTTGAGCGGTTCAGGGAGCACATTGGGGCTTTAGTTTCACATACACTTCCTACTTCCTGCCCGATTCGATTTAAGCACGCCACCGAAATTTGCGACCTATCTTTTGACAATAACGGTCCTACAACCATTCCCCTTGAAACCAAAAAATTTGGGAGGTTGTATTTCTATTTATGGCATAGACTCGAAGCCGTTAAACAGGGAAAGAAGTTCATCCTCAAGACCCGGCAATACAAATACAGCGTGCAAGAGACATCAGAAATTGGCGCCAATGCTTTGATTCGCTGGGAGTATGACCCCGACCTCTCGAAAAGAAATCCGCCGACTTGCCGAAATCACGTTCAAATGAAGTCAGAAATCCGGCTCTCAAAGAAGGGGATGTTTGATTTGAATAGGCTCCATATTGCCAGCGGGTGGGTTCTAATCGAGGACGTGATTTGCTTCTTGATTGCCGAGCTTGGAGTGCGCCCTCCGAAGAGAAGTAGAAAAAACCATATCTGGCACAAAAAATTAGTGGATTCAGCCAAGCTCTTCAAAGAAAAGTTTTCAAGATAATCCACCAAGTAAAATACTCACGACTGACGCCTTCAAACATTTGGAACTTGGCCATAAAGTCTTGCCAGAAATCCTCCCGCTCGATGTGTGGATTGAAGAAGCCGGGGCGCCGACGGGCCGCCATCTCCTGTCTTTCGGGCCAGGAAAGCCTCGATGCCCTATTGAAATGAAACCTGTCAATTATTGCCGGAATCCCTTCCTCAAGGCTTTTTCCTCCTTAAGCCTCTTTTCCTCCTCTCGTCTCCGCCGCTCCTCCGCCTTCTGCTGCGCGGCCTCAGCCCTTTGTTTTTCAATTCGTTCGGCCTCCTCGGCGGAAACTGGCTTAAGAATGATATTGTATGAGTCCGGCTTTAGCGTGTTCCATGCGCCATAGATTCCATCAGCGATGAGGTAGATTGGAAAACCGAGAATAATGTCACCGAATATGAGGAGCCCATCAGCATGGGGAACAAATTTGAGCTTTTCAGGAGCGTAGCCCTTTTTGTAAAGCCCGAACTCCCCGCCATGCCGGGTCAGGTTAATCAGAATCGGAGTCTTATAGATCGTAGGATCGCCCAGAGGGTCAGGTTCGTAAATAGCATCGACGCCTGGTGGGTCGGTGTAAATAAAGACTGCCTGAGTGCGCCCATTAACATAGAGGCCGCAACCCGTGAGAAACCAAGAAAACAGGAAAAAATTTCGGCGAAAATCAGAACCGCCGAAAGCTGTCGCGATGAACTTCAACTTGGGTATGCGAATATTGGCAATGAACTTGAAAGGATAACGGCCGAGGAACGCCACCGCCTTTGTGAGATGAAGTTTCCGCAACTCGCTGCGCTCCTCGTCAAATCGCCAGCGATCATCGAGATGGGGGAGAGGATCGCTGCCAGCGAAGCCAGGCGGCGTGAACTTGAAGAAAAGCTGCGTCAGGTGTCGCTCGACCTCGACTTAACCCCGCCACAAGAAATCGAGCGCGTCAGGGTATTGCGCGAGCTGGAGAAACTCGAACCTGCCACGAAGGAGCTTCGAAAAAAACTCGCCGTTTTGGAGGCCGAGCAACTTGCCGCCGTCGAGGCCGAATTCTCGAAGATCCGCGCTCAGGTCGCGGCCGAAGTCGAGAGGGCCGCCGCGGGATTCGCCAAATCGCTGGGGGACGAGTGGGCGCTTCGTTCATTGTTGGAACATCAGCCCAATACCGCGGTGCAACGCCTGGCAACGCGGATCAGTTCACGCTTTGCCGACCTTATCGGTCGGCTTGAAATAAAAATTATGGAATAAGCATATGGCGACCTACAAAATTATTGGCGAGCGTTTTGTAAATCCCGTCCTGTCGATGCTGGTGAAAAAGACCGTGGCCGCGGCGGCGGAAAAGCTGGGCATCGATGTTCCAGAAGTTAAGTGGTTCCTCAACGCGGATCGGACTTACCCGACCGATTCGCCGGCGTGGTATCAACTAAAAAGCGCCGAGGCCGCCGGCACTGAGACTTTCGAGTTCCCGCGCGAGCTGGATGGTCTGTTCGACCGGAACCAGCCAGAATCCATTTTTTTGCGAGTGGATCTGAGTCTCGAAAAAGCGCTTGAGGTCGCCGCGCATGAACTTCGGCATAAAAGTCAAGCCGAAAACAATCCCGCGCTGTTTGCTGACCGGCACGCCTGCGAAACCGATTCTCAAGATTTCGCCGATTACGGCAGGCGCTACTGGCTTCAGCTTTGGGGTGTCTATCGAGATTAACTATTGGCAATCTACGCACCGCCAGCGCGTTGAAGCTGGAGAAAAGGAACGCGAGGCGGGCGAAGAGAAATACATGCAGAATCCTATCGCCTCATCAAAGCCCGGACAAGAACAAATCCAACTCCGGTTTGCCGCTTTCCAGATCGGTCGCGGCGTCCGCCTCGGCGTTCCGCAGGCCGAAGCCGAGGCCAAGCTCGCCAACCTCAAGGCCCAGGCGAACGGCAAGGGAGAGATCCTCCACCGCCTCTTTCACGCTGCGTTCGACGGAGCGGGCGAGGATGAGCTGGTCGATGGCATCCTGTTCGAAACCGGCTTTTTCGACCTCCCGCTGAACCCCTCAAACTCGGAGATCGAGATGGCCTTGCGCACCCTCGCGCTCCAGCTCGCCGATCCAGAGAAGCCTATCGACGTGCTACGGCGCGAGACCATCCGCCGGGCCGCGATCCAGCGCTTGGATAAGCTTGGCGTCAAGGGTGCCGTCCGCCTGGTCGATGCGGCGCTCGCCAACCATGCCGCCGCCAGCAAGACAGCCGCCGGGCAGGGGCAGACGGTCGCCTTCCGTGATCCCGAGCCCTGGACGGAGCCGGTGGACGGCGCGGAGCTGCTTGCTGAGCTGGTGGCGGTCTTCGAGCGCTACTTGGTGCTGCCGCGCCGCTCGCCGGAGACGCTGGCGTTGTGGACAATTCACACCTGGGCGCTTGACGCGGCCGACATCTCGCCCCGACTTGCAATCACTTCACCAACGAAACGATGCGGCAAAACGCGTGTCCTCGAGATCCTCGCGGCCCTCGTCTGCCGGGCGCTGCCATCATCGAATGTGACCTCGGCGACGGTTTACCGCATGATAGAGAAATACTATCCCACGCTCTTAATCGATGAAGTCGACACATTCCTCGAGGAAAAGAATGAATTAAGGGGCATCCTGAATTCCGGCCACAGCCGCACCACCGCCTTCGTGCCCAGGTGCGTGGGCGAGGAGCACGAAGTCAGGTTGTTTTCGACCTGGGCGGCCATGGCCACCGCTTGCATCGGCAACCTGCCAAGCACACTAGCCGATCGAAGCATCGGGTGCGCGATGAAGCGGAAATCAGCTTCAGAGAAAGTCGCGCGGCTGCGGATCCGGGACCTAGAGCCTCTCACCGCACCGATGCGCCGGAAGTGCGCTCGCTGGGCGGCTGACAACCTGGAGGCGCTGAAAATGGCTGATACGGAGACACCGCCCGAGCTGGACGACCGCGCCGCTGACAATTGGACACCGCTCCTCGCCATCGCCGACCTCGCTGGCGGCGCCTGGCCGAGGATCGCCCGGTTGGCGGCGATCGAGCTGTCCGCTGGCCGCGAGGAGGCCGAAGGAGACACCGGGCTCCAGCTTTTCCAGGATCTCAACGACCTTTTCCAATCCCAAAAATTAAACCCGCGATCGATGACCGTGGAAATTCTGGAGGCCCTCACTGGCTTGGATGGGAGGCCCTAGGCCGATTTCGGCAAGAACGGCAAAGAGATAAATTCTCGCCAGCTCGCCCAGCTCCTTCGGCCTTTTGGAATCCGGTCGAAGGACATCCGGATGCCTACCGGCGCCAAAAAAGGCTACCTGCTCGAAGGCTTCGCAGAGCTTTTCCGCCGTTACTTGCCTTCTCAATCCGCGACAAGCACGACATCGTTACAGGATAAGGACTTGGGGGATAATTCGATCCGCGACAAAGCGGAAATGTCGCGGATCGAAAACGAACGTAACTCCTTACCATATAAGGGTGTCGCGGATGTCGCGGATCCAAATGGGGATATGGGGGGGATGAAAGACTTCAGCGAGCCTGAGAGCCGGAAAGGGGAGGGCGATGTCCCGTTCTAGACACCCCCTTGACCTACCGGCTGGCCGGTGCTTTTGTCAGGGGCCGGATCCGGCCATTGTCCGCTGCCCGGACGGCCGGGATCGCTGCCCAAACTGCGCGGCGATCTGGGAACGCGAGGAGCTGCCAGCCTGGCGGGCGGGGAAAGGGCGAGCGGAAGATCGGTTTCCAGCCCCCCGGCCGGACCCGGCCCGTGCCGCGGTTGGTGGGTTGAATTCGAGGACCGATCCCCATGACGGCGTGTTGGCCAAGCCCCCAGGAGGAGCGCTTGACACTCCTTTCGGCTCCCCTGGGGGCCATTTTGATCCGATCGCCCGAGGAAGGGGGTGGACATGAACCACAAAAACAACAACCGAAACCACGCTCAAGCACTCCTTGATCTTATCGACTGGACACGGCGCTGCCTGGTAGCACTGCGTAACGATCGGCGAGCGGACGAGCACGTGGTGAGCGTCCTGCGGGCGGTGATTGCCGCTTTGCGGCCGGAAACAAATCCTCGGCTTGCGGCGCTTTTAGAGGAAAACGGCGAGAACAAGCCATGACCCCGCCCCGCCCCGTTCACACCCTCGACGACCTTGCCGACGATCCCCGGCTCGCGGCCGAGCTGCCGGCGGAGGCGGCTCTCCAGATCCTTGTCCGCGTCTCGGCGCTCCTGCCGCTCCTCGCCGTCCGCGCCGCTGTGGGGGCTGGGAACGAACTATCGGCGCCGAGGAACGGGAAGGACCCCGATCAGCTCCTCACAGCCGAGGAGGCCGGGGAGTACCTCCATGTCTCCAAGCAATTCTTCTACCGGCACGGCCGCAAGCTCGGGCTTGCCGTCCCCCTCTCCCCCGGACGCCTGCGCTACTCGAAGGACGCCATCGATAAATATGTCCAAAGCAGGAAGATTAAGACTTGAAACCACCGCGTAAATCGTGTACACTTCTTTCATGAGAAAATTCAAGCTCCGAACCTGCAACGCCTGCGGCGAAACCTGGCGGCCGTATCGCCCGGGGAAACCGCTGCGCTGCGCCAAGTGCAAGTCCCCCTACTGGGACAGGCTGAAGAAAACAAGGAGGGTGAAATCATGAGAGGACTTGGACGAGTATTCCAGCGCGGGCCGTGGTGGTGGATCGCCTTGAGCGTCAACGGCCGGGAGATCCGGGAGTCCTCCAGCTCGACCGAGCGCCGCGACGCCGAGAAGCTCCTCAAGGCCCGCTTGGCGCAGATCCAGCGCGGCACCTTCGCTGACCCTACCCAGGAGAAACGCCCGTTCACTGAACTGCTCGACATGCTGACTCAGGACAACAAGAACAACGGCCGGAAGAGCGCCGCCAAGCTCGATTGCCACATCGTCCCGGTGAAGAAATTCTTCCTCCTCGACCGGATCTGCGACGTGACCGCCACGAAAATCGAGAGCTACAAGACGGCACGGCTGACCGATGGTAAGGCGAACGCCACCATCAACCGCGAGCTGGCCGCCATCCGCCGCGCCCTCCGCCTGGCGCTCCAGCGCCGCATGATCGCCATGGTTCCCCACATCGCCATGCTGAAAGAGAATAACGTCCGGACCGGCTTCGTCAACAAGCCCGACCTCGACCGGATCGCCGAGCTACTCCCCCAGCCGCTCGCCGACTTCGCCCGCTTCGCCTTCCTCACCGCCTGGCGTCGCGGGGAGATCGCCTCGCTCGAGTGGCGCGACGTGGAACTCGCCGGCGGAGTCATCCGCGTCCGTCCGGAGAATTCCAAAAGCGGCCACGCGAAGCTTATTGCCCTGGAAGGGGAGCTGCGCGAGGTGATCCAGCGCCGATCCCAGGACCGTCCCTACGAAACCGCAAGCGGCGAGATCATGCTTTCTACTCTCGTGTTCCATCGTCGAGGATCTCCCATCGGCGACTTCCGCAAGCTCTGGATCCCGGCCTGTGAGAAAGCCGGCATCCCGAACCTCCTCATCCACGACCTGTGTAGATCCGGAATTCGCGCCATGATCCGCGCCCAGGTCCCCGAACGCATCGCTCAAGAGATCTCCGGCCGCCGGACCCGCAGCATCCTTGATCGCTACAAATCGTGAGCGAGGACGACATCCGAGCGGCCGTGATCCGCACCCAGGCATACTTGGAAACCCAGACCGATGGGAGTAAAATCATGCCAATAACCGGCCAAGGAGGGGGGAAATGACCTCGAATCGCCACAAACTCGGACAAAAGGTGAAAAACGGGACCTTCCCCCGCCGCGAGCTTGGACGAAAGTTAAGAATTTTCGCAGACTCAAACCGTACCACTATATGTTGATTTCCAGACTCGGACAAAAGACGGACAAAAATGAACAACCGTTCGCCATCCCCAAAAAAATCCCCTTCTATAACTTTCTGCTACAGAAGGGGTTAACTTGGCAGGCCAGGAGGGACTCGAACCCCCAACAGGTGGATTTGGAATCCACTGCTCTGCCAATTAGAGCTACTGGCCTATTGAAAAACAATCCCTTACTTCTTGCGCTCGACGTGCGCGGTATGCTTACGGCAATAAGGGCAGAACTTCTGGAGATCCAGCTTTTCCGTGTTCCCCTTAATCCGTTTGGAAGTCCGGTAATTGCGGTTCTTGCACTCCGGACACTCCAGGGTCACATAATCTCTAGCCGCAGCTTTTCTAGCCATAGAGTCATTCCCTCAATGATTGCGGTTTCCTCAACGTTTGCTGGTCCGATCACCGAAGGATTACTCGAGGATTTCGGTGACGACGCCGGCGCCGACGGTGCGGCCGCCTTCCCGAATCGCGAAGCGCAGCTCCTTCTCCATGGCGATGGGGGTGATGAGCTCCACTTCCATTTGAATGGTGTCCCCCGGCATGCACATTTCCGCGCCGCCCAGGAGCTTGACCGAGCCGGTGACGTCCGTGGTCCGGAAGAAGAACTGCGGCCGGTAGCCGCTGAAGAACGGCGTCGCCCTTCCACCCTCGTCCTTGGTGAGGACGTACACCTGCGACTTGAACTTGGTGTGCGGGGTGATCGATCCCGGCTTCGCCAGCACCTGGCCGCGCTCGAGATCCTCTTTTTCGATGCCCCTCAAGAGACAGCCGACGTTGTCGCCGGCGATGCCCTCGTCCAGGGTTTTGTTGAACATCTCGACGCCGGTTACGGTGGTCTTGCGGATATCCTTGGTCAAGCCGACGATTTCGACATCGTCTCCGACCTTGACCTTGCCGCGCTCGATCCTTCCGGTGCCGACCGTTCCACGCCCCTTGATGCTGAAGACGTCTTCCACCGGCATGAGGAAGTCCTTGTCGGTCTCGCGCTTCGGTTCCGGAATGTAGGAGTCGACCGCGCTCATCAATTCGGTGATGCACTTCGTCTTGGTGGCATCGGCCTGGTTTTCGAGGGCCTGCAGCGCCGAGCCGCGGATGATGGGAATTTCATCGCCGGGGAACTCGTACTGCTTGAGGAGGTCGCGCACTTCCAGCTCAACCAGCTCGAGGAGCTCCACGTCATCCACCATGTCGACCTTGTTGAGGAAGACGACCAGGCGGGGCACACCGACCTGGCGAGCCAGAAGAATATGCTCACGGGTCTGGGGCATCGGTCCATCAGCCGCGCTCACCACCAGGATCGCGCCGTCCATCTGCGCCGCTCCGGTCACCATGTTCTTCACGTAGTCGGCGTGGCCGGGGCAGTCGACGTGCGCATAGTGGCGTTTTTCCGTTTCGTACTCAACATGGGAAGTGTTGATGGTGATGCCGCGCTCGCGCTCTTCCGGAGCGTTATCGATCGAATCGAACGACCTGAACCTGACCTTTCCCGGCAGTCTGGCGGCAAGAACGGCTGTAATTGCCGCAGTTAAAGTCGTCTTTCCATGGTCAACGTGCCCAATCGTCCCAACGTTGACGTGCGGCTTTGTCCGTTCAAATTTTTCCTTCGCCATGAGTTGACTTCTCCTTATCTGACTCGTCTCAACGATTGAGTTGAACCACTAAAACGCTTCTCTCATCCTAACGGGTATTTTTAGAATGGAGCTGCTGATGGGAATTGAACCCATGACCTCTTCCTTACCAAGGAAGTGCTCTACCGACTGAGCCACAGCAGCTCTAAGATCGTCTCACAAAATGCCTTCAGGGCGCCTTGCGGCGGCGGCTGGCCGCCTGCGGTGTCGCTCGGCCTCGGCGATACTCCGTCCCGTATCGCCTCCGGCCTCGCTCCTTGCATCCGGCCGCCGGCGCTCGCAATTCGCCTCCAAACTCATTTTGTTCGGCGCTCTAATAAACAGTCCACTTTTACCTTAATTCCCTAAAAATACAAGAACTATGTAGCCGACGATCCGCCCTAGAAAAAACAGAGAGCGGGCGATGGGATTCGAACCCACGACAACCAGCTTGGAAGGCTGGAGCTCTACCTCTGAGCTACGCCCGCGCCAAACCGATCTTGATATAAATCCACCAGCGAGAATCCGCTCAGGAGCCACAGAAGAAAAAGGGTGGACAGGAGAGGATTCGAACCTCTGAAGCTTGAAGCAACGGATTTACAGTCCGTCCCCGTTGGCCACTTGGGTACCTGTCCACAGCCACCAAATGGCTGACTTTTCCCCCTCCCCAAGGACCTTCAAATGAGCTCCGGAGGGAGGCGGAAATTTCTCTAAAGGATTGAAATTCCTGAGCTAGCGATGGGAATCGAACCCATAACCCCCGGTTTACAAAACCGGAGCTCTACCTTTGAGCTACGCTAGCCTATCTTTTTCTTCCAGCCAGCGCGTGGAACGGCGGCACAGTCTGCCGTTCCGCCGTTCCGCGCGCTCTGGTTGTGGCTCCTTCAAGAGACGGCGATTCAAAGAAAACGAGGGATTATACTAGACGCCGTCTCCCTTGCAAGCAAAATTATCGGCGCCTCTCCGCTTACCTCTGGATCACGGATTCCGAAACCACTTGGTCCCTTGCGGGGTGTCCTTGATCACAATCCCCTTCTCCTTGAGGAGATCGCGGATGCGGTCGGCCTCCTTGAAATTCTTGGCTTGCCGGGCCTGGTCGCGCTTTTTCAGCCACTCCTCGATTCCGGCTTCCAACAACGTCCCCTCGGCGAGAGCGAGGGGGGGGCCGCTGGCCTCGAGCGGACCCAAGCCGGCGGGAGGGGGCTTGAGGGAGTGCTCGACCACTCCCAGGACCCGGTCCCAGCTCAGGAGTTGCTCCCGGGCCACCCGTCCCCCCGGGCTGGTCTTCGCCAGCTTGTAGGCGTCGCGGACGAAGTTGAACACCTCCGCCAGCCCCGCCGAGATGTTCAGATCGTCATCCAGGGCGGCGCGAAATTCCCGATCGGCCGCCCCGGCCCGCGCCTCGAGGGCCTGAACTTCAGCCTTGGCCTCATCCTCTCTAGACGATGGAAGGCCGTCCATGTTGCGCCAAAACTCCCGCAGCCGCCGCAACGACTCGCGAATCGCCCCGAGCCCGGCGAAGGTGAAGTTGTACTGGCTGCGGTAGTGGGCGCCGAGCAGGCCGAAGCGGATCTCCGCCCCGCAGAAGCCCTTGGCGATGAGGTCGCGGATGGTGTAGAAGTTTCCTAGGCTCTTCGACATCTTCTTGCCATCCACCAGGATGTGCCGCCGGTGCAGCCAGTAGCGGCTGCAGATGGTGTCATCGCCGCCGGAGGACTGGGCGATCTCGCACTCGTGATGGGGGAAGATATTGTCCTCGCCGCCGGTGTGGAGGTCAAACACCCGGCCCAGGTACTTGCGGCTCATGGCCGAGCACTCGATGTGCCAGCCTGGGAACCCTCTCCCCCACGGGCTGTCCCACTGCATGATGTGCCAGGGGTCCTTCTTCCACAGGCAGAAGTCGAGGGGGTTGTGCTTCTGCGGGTCCTCCTCGATGCGCTTCCCGGCGATCAGCTCCTCCACGGGGTTGCCGCTCAAGAGGCCGTACTTGGGGAACCGGTCGATCTCGAAGTAGACCTGGTCGCCGGCCTCGTAGGCCAGCCCTTTCGAGAGCAGCTCCTGGATGATCTCGATCATCTCCACGATATGCTCCGTCGCCCGCGGGTAGTGGTGCGCGGGAGTGAGGTTGAGGATCCGGCGGTCCTCGTGGAAGGCGTCCTCATAAAAGCGGGCGATCTCCCAAGGGTTCTTCTTCTCCTCGCGGGCCTTCTTTTCGAGCTTGTCCTCGCCGCGGGCGTCAGCCTGGTCATCATCGGTGAGATGGCCGACGTCGGTTATGTTCATGATCTGCAGGACCTGGAGCCCGGAGTACTCGAGGTAGCGCCGCAGGAGGTCCGGGAGGATGAAGGACGCGAAATTCCCGAGGTGGGCGTAGCTGTAGACCGTCGGGCCGCAGTTGTACATGCGCACCTGCCCCGGCACGAGCGCCTGGAACGGCTCCTTGGTCTTTCCCAGGGTGTTGTAAAAGCTGATCGCCATCGGTTGGTCCGTGTTGGTCCAGAAAAAGCTAGCTCATCTGGATTTCGTCATTTTTCCGGCCCGCCTGAACGGTCTTTCGCCAGCAGGACCGCCGCCTGAGCAACGATCGCCTTCCCCTCGCCGACCGCGTCGCAGCGCTCGTTGGTCTTGGCCTTGATGCTGATCCGGTCCGCCGAGAGGTCGAACCACGGCGCCAGAATCGCCGCCAGGGAAGAGGCCATGGCCGCCTTCCACTCCCCGAGGCGGACTTTCTCCAAGATGACGGTGCTGTCGATGTTGACGATCCGGTAACCCCGGCCCTTGACCATCTTGGCGGCCTCTTCCAGGAAGAGCCGGCTGGCCTGGCCCTTCCAGCGGGGATCGCGGTCGGAGAAGTGGGTACCGATGTCCCCCGCTCCAACGGCTCCCAGCAGGGCATCGACGATGGCGTGGATGAGCACATCGCCATCGCTGTGGGCCTCCTCGCCCACCGGCGCGGGGATCTGCACCCCTCCCAGGAGCAAGGGGCGCCCCTCCACCAGCCGGTGGTTGTCGTATCCGAAGCCGATCCTCAGATCGGGGAGCAGTCCGGGCGCTGGGTCCATACGGGAATTGTAAGCCATCGCCGGGCCACTTTCCACGGGGGAAGGCCCCCAAAAGCGGCCGCCCCGGCCGCCATGGCATGGCCCGGCCCGGTTCGTGCGGAGACTGGCAATTTACTCCCGCTTCAGAACTTGAAGAGCATCTGGATGAGGCCAACGGTGGTGTCATGGACCTGGCCGAGGCCTCTCGAGTCCCACAGGAAGCCGAGGCGGCCGCCCACCTCGAGCGCCGTGGAGACGTGATAGACCAGGCTGAAATCCAACTCGTCGCCGATCTTTCGGCTGTGGGTGGTGCCGCCCGAGATGCGGCCGGAGCCGTTGTCCTGCCACTCCAGGTAGGCGTAGAGGATTTCAAAATCGACCGATCCAAAATGGAAGCCGCCGGCGATGCGGGGGCCGCGGTAGTTGGTGTCGATGTCGAAACCGTAGTAGCCGTCCTCGACAACCAGGGTGCGGTTGTTGTTTTCAAGCGACACGAAGTTCTGGTTGTTGGTGTCGGTCATGTCGTGGTCGCCGCTGACCTCGACGTAGCTGGCCTCGAGGTAAGGCAGGAACTTGGCGTCCTTGACCTCGAAGAGCTTGTTAGAGTTGAGCTGGAAGCCCCCCTCGAACATCCAGGCCGACTTCTGGTCGAGGTCGCGGTTGACGGGCGCGCCGGCGATGTTGACGGCGCCGTTGCGGGCATAATCCCCCCCTTGGCCGTAAGCTTCCGACCACAGCTCGACCCACCGCACCCCATCCGCATTCGCGGGGAACGGGTAGAGGTCGACGCCGCCGCCGGCGGTGAACAGGTTGGCCTCGCCGCCGTTCATGAGGTCGAAGACGGTGCCGAAGATCTTGCCCAGTTGGCCGTCGCCGCCCAGGTGGATGTCGGTCGAGAAGCCCCATAAGTAGACGTCGCGGGGCCCCGGAGCGACGTTGAAGCGCTCGTCGATGATGAAGGCCCAGCCATCGAAGCTGAGGAGAGGCACCTGCCGCTCGGTCGACGTGCCGAAAGACTGCTCGACGTAGACGCCGGCCGCCTCCAGGCTGTCGG
Source organism: Planctomycetota bacterium (assembly GCA_016209605.1). GTDB lineage: Bacteria > Planctomycetota > UBA8108 > UBA8108 > JACQVS01 > JACQVS01. Next base: position 13,222 of record JACQVS010000103.1, on the reverse strand, counting down.
CGAAGCCGGTCGAGGTGCGCAGGACACCGCCGCCGCGGACATTTCCGGAGGCGTTGACTGTGCCGTCGTCGATGATATCACCGAGAGCAGCGGGAACGATCGCCCCGTCGAAGGGATTCTCGCTGCCGGAGACATCGATCAAGTACGCATCCTTGCCGGGGCCGCGCAGCGACTTGCGAAAGTCCTGGATGCCGATGCGGATGACCAGCCCCTGCCAGATCGGGTCATCGGCCTCGCCGTAAGCTTGCTTCAACTCCAGGGTGCGGTCCTTGAAGCCCTTGAAGAAGCCGCCGTCGGGGCCGCCGCTCGAGCCGGGCGAGGCGTCCTTGCCGCCGGCATCGACGTTGCGCCAGGGGGTGCGCAGCTCGATGACCCCTTTGATGTTGTCCTGCACCGTGATGTCAAAGCGAAGGGAAAGGTTGGGGTCGATGAAGAACTCATCGCGGTCGCGATCCATGGCCTTGCCGCTCGCCGCCCCAACCTGGTCGGCGTTGGAGAAGCCATCCTCGATGATGAAGGTGTCGCCGCTGGAGGGAACGCCGGGAGTGTCCTGCTCCCCCTCCCCCTTCTGGGAATTGAAAAATCCCTCGTTGCGGTAGACGAAATTGAGCTTCAGCTCGCCGCTGAAGGTGACGCTGGCCCTCTTCGTGACCACCGTGGTCTGCGCCCACGCCGTTCCCCCCTGCAGCGCGGCTAGCAGGATGGCCCCGGCCAGGATGCCCATGAAATGGAACTTGCATCGGCTTACGTTGCGAGCAGGCACATTCCCCTCCTTCTTTTCTTAAAATAGGTTGGTTGGTATGACAAAATCCTCTCTCTTATGCCGGGACAGAATACTCAGGGGGAGGCTCGGGTGTCAAGGCCTTATTAACGAGTCTTTCGAGTGATCAAAGTCACCCCTGTTCCCTTCGGGACAGCAGGAACTCCGCCAGGGCGAGATCCTCGGGGTAGGTGACCTTGATGTTGTCCCGCGACCCTTCCACCAGCGCCACCGGCACCCCTGCCAGCTCGAGGAGCGATGCCTCATCGGTCCCCTCCACGCCGCGGCGCCTGGCCTCCGCCGCGGCGCGGCGGAGCGCCTCCACCGCCGCCGCCTGCGGCGTCTGCACCAGCCATACCCGCTGGCGCGGCAAGTTGCGCAGGATCAGCCCATCCTTCTCCTCCTTGACGCTGTCCGTGGCGGGGTGGCCGATCACCGCCGCCCCCCGCTGCCGCAGGACGGCGATCAGCCGCTCGACCTCCTCGACGCGGATGAGCGGCCGGGCGGCATCGTGGACCAGCGCCCAGCGGCAGGCCGGCCCCAGGGCCTCGAGGCCGCGCTCCACCGAGTCCTGGCGGCGGGCGCCGCCGGCCACCACCCGCACCCGGGGATAGGGGCCGCCGGCCACGGCACCCGCTCTCTGGCATACCCGAGCCAGCTCGCCCACCCGGCCGGCATCCTCGGCCGGCGCGACGATGGCGATCTCGGCGACCTCGGCCACATGCAGGAAGGTCTCCAGGCTGTGGAGGAGGAGCGGCTTCCCCCCGAGCAGCAGGAACTGCTTCTTCTCGCCGAAGCGCGAGCCGGAGCCGGCAGCGGCGATGACCACCCCGACGTCTCGATGGAGTCCTTTCGAGGCGGAGTCCATGGTCATTGGCCGCCGGCATCCCTTCCGCCCCGGTCCGGACCGCGGCCCCCCTCGCGGCGCGGCCGTTGACGGAACGAGTGCGCCAGCCGGCCGAAGATCATCTTGCCGGCGCTGGTCTGGGTGGCGCTGGTGACCTCCACGCTCACCTCCTGCCCCACCTTGCGGCTGGAGCGCTCCACCACCACCATGGTGCCGTCATCGAGGAAGCCGATGGCCTGCTCGGGCTCGTCCCCCTCCCGCAGCAGCTTCACCCGCACGTGCTCGCCCGGAACGAAGACCGGCTTCAAGGCGGTGGCCAGGTCGTTCAAGTTGATCACCGGAATGCCCTGCAGGCTGGCGCGCTTCTGCAGGTTGAAATCCGAGGTCAGGAGCTTCCCCTTCAGCTCATCGACCACCGCCAGCAGCTCGCGGTCGACCTCGGCCCCCGGCGGCAGGTCGCGCTCCAGGATCTCCACCCCGAGCTGCCGGCGGATCTCTTCGAGAATATCCATGCCGCGGCGGCCGCGCTCCCGCCGCGAGCGATCCTGCGAGTCGGCTATCACTTGCAGCTCGTTGAGGACGAACTTGGGGATCACCAGCCGCTGGTCGATGATGCGGGTCTCGAGCAGCTTGGCGATGCGGCCGTCGATGATGGCGCTGGTGTCGATGATGAACGGCGTGTGGCCTTTGATCTCCTTGCGGAACTCGACGTACGGGATGATGAACTTGAAGTTCTCCTTGTTCTGGAGAAGGACGGTGATCCCCAGGTAGCAGAAGAAGGTCGTGACGATGAGCTGGAGCAGCTTGATCTCCTTGGGGGTGATCTGGTCGGTGGAGACGGCGTTGGCAATCAGCTCGACGATGGGCTGGAAGAGGAAGGAGAGCGCCAGGCCCATGATGAGCCCCAGGGCTATGGCCGAAAGGGTGTGGATCGACGCCCTGGAGAAGAAGATCTCCCCCAGCATGACCACCAGGGCGATGCCGGAGGCCACCGTCACGGTGAGAAGAAGATTGGACTCGGGGTAAAGGCGGTTGATGTAAAGCCCGATTCCAGGGGCGATCAGGAAGAAGAGGCCGCGGATGACATACAGGGTGATGCGGTCCTGGATCTCGGCGGCGCGGGGGCGCTGATAGAACGAACTCTGCCGGAGCGCTTCGGCGCGCTGGTGATCTTCCGGGCTCACCTTGCCGGCGGCGGCCGGGCTCGAGGGAGCCGGCGCCGCCGGGGACGGCCGCTCTGCCGGGGAAGCCGCGGGGGCCGCCGGGGAAGATGAAGGTCGGGTTACAGGGTTTTCTGCGTCCACCATGGCGTCCTTTCACATCCTTTCAAAAGGGTGGAACAAGCGTTTGTATTCATCCTGGCAGTAGCGGTCGGTCATGCCGGCGATGTAGTCGCAAATGGTCCGGCTGGCCCCCTCCTCGTGCATGCGCTTCAAGAAGTCGGGCGGCAGCTGCTCGGGCTTGCGGCGGTACTCCTCGAAAATGTCGGCTATGAAGCGCTTCGCCTTCTCCGCCATCTTCATGGTGCGGTAGTAAAGGTAAAGCCGGTCCATGAGGAAGGCCTCCAGCTCGCGCGCCTTCTTCTCCATCGCCGGGGAGAAACCGGCCAGGATGCCGGGGTGCTGGCGCACCTTGCCCACCGCATCGATGCCGAGGTCCTCCAGGCGGCGGTGCGTGGTCTCGATCAGGTCCCGGACCTGCTCATCGATCAGGTGCGACACCATTCGAGCGATGAACACCTTGCGATCGAGTCCGCTGTGGCTGCCCACCAGCTCCGCCTCGGCTTCGCGCCAGAGCTGCACCTCGAGCAGGTCTTCGAAGGTGATGAAGCCGGAGCGCAGGCCGTCGTCGATGTCGTGGCAGTCGTAAGCGAGCGAGTCGGCGAGGTCGGCGAGCTGCGCCTCGAGGAGCGGGCGCCACTCCGGATGGAACTCCTCCGGCACCCCCTCCGGGCCAGCCTTGCCGTGCTTGATGATCGACTCGCGAATCTCCCAGGAGAGGTTCAAGCCGTTGAACTCGGGGTAGCGCTGCTCGAGGAAGTCGACCACCCGCAGGCTCTGGTGGTTGTGATTGAAGCCGCCCTGTTCCTTCATCTGCACATTGAGGGACTCCTCGCCGGCATGCCCGAAGGGGGGATGGCCAAGGTCGTGGGCCAGGGCTATGGACTCCACCAGGTCCTCGTTCAAGCCCAGGACCCGGGCGATGGAGCGCGAGATCTGCGCCACCTCCAGGGTGTGGGTCAAGCGCGTGCGGTAATGGTCCCCTTCGTGGTTGACGAACACCTGGGTCTTGTACTCCAGGCGCCGGAAAGCGGTGGAGTGGATGATGCGGTCGCGGTCCCGCTGGAACGGGGCGCGGTAGCGCGACTCCGGCTCGGCGAAGCGCCGCCCCAGGCTGTTCCGGCTGCGCATGCCGTAGGGAGCCAGGATTTTTTCTTCCCGAGCGTGCAGATCCTTGAAAGCAAGTAGCAACGGATACCTCCGATTTTTTCAATAGTTATAGCGAATTTGCGCGAAAAGGAAATATCATTTGAAGTCCTCCTCCACCGGCCCCGCGTCGCTGAAGTAGGCGCGGCGGCGCCGGCGGCTGATCTCCTGCACCTCGGCGAGGAGGGGCTGGCGGTCGAAGGCCGCCAGTTCCGGAAAATGGCTCAGGAACCGGAGGCGGTCGCCCCAGGAGACCAGCTTGGGGGTCGAGGGGTTGAGGTGCGAGAGGACCTGCACCCAGTCCGCTCGAGCGATGGGCGCGTTTTCCGGGAGCGCCTCCACGTCGTCGAGATCGATGAAGCCAAACCGCCACGCGTCCTGGTCTTCCAGCACCAGGACATTGCAGGTCTTGAAGTCGCGGTGGCGGATGCCGCTCTGGAGGAGGCGGCGAATCTCGCCGGCAAAGGCCGCCAGGAAGCGCCGGCGGCGCGGCCGGTCCCAGCCGCTATAATTCCGCAGCAGGTAGCGGTCCAGCTCCACCGCTTGGGGAAAATCCATGGTGATGAGCCAGCTTTCGGCCGCGAGGCCGAGGAGGCTCCGCTCCACCAGGCCCCAGGGCGCCGGCGCCGGCACATTCCTGGCCAGCAGGGTGCGGGCATTCAAAAAACTGCGCCGGCCGGGATGGGCGCGGAAGAGCCCCTTCAGGAAGAAGCGCAGCCCCATCCAGCGGTAGTGCTTGACCACGGCGCTCACGCCCCGAACCCGGACTCGGGTGATGGCGGTCTTGTGCTCGTTCTTGAGGACGCCTTTCCCGGCGGCGAGAGCGTGCTCGTGGGCCCGGACGGCCTCGAGCAGGCCGTCAAAATCGAGATCCTTGCACCAGAAGCGCAGGCTCCGGCAGAGGCCGGCTCGCTTAACGATGGAGGGCGGACCGGTAGATTTCATGAAGCGCTTGAGCATAGCGGCGGTAGCTGAAATGGTCCACGGCCCACCGGCGGGCGGCGGCGGCCATCCCCTTCAATCGGTCGCGGCCGGCCGCCAGCGCCACGATGGCGCCCGCCAGGTTGGAGGGGGTGTCATCGACCACCTCCCCGGTCAATCCGGCCTGCACCAGCTCGGGGAGCATGCCGCGGCGGGCGGCGAGCACCGGCACCCCAGCGCTGAGCGCCTCGCGGACGGCGCGGCAGGTGCCGTCGGAGCCCGGCACCAGGAAAACCTTCAAGTCAAAGGCGAAGAGCGCCGCGACGTAGTCGTCACCCGTCAGGTAGCCGGCGAAGAGCGCCTTCGGCTCGAGGCCCAACCGGCGCACCGGCTGGCGCGCCACCTCCTCCTGATGGGTGCCGCGGCCGATGATCACGAAGCGGAAATCGGAGAGCTGCTCGCTCACCCGGCGCATGGCCTCGAGGAAGACCTCGAAGCGGCGGTGGGTCTGCATGCGGGCTACAATGCCGGCAACGAAGGCGCCGGGGGCGATGCCGTGGCGCGCGCGGAAGTCGGGGAGGGCGGGCCGCCGCGCCGGGTCGAAGCGCTCGGTGTCGATGGGCGGATCGAGCCGCGCCAGCTTCTCCGGCGGCAGCCGCAGCGGGCCCTGGCAGAGCGACTCGATCACCGCCCGCGAGAAGCAAACGGTCCGGTCGCAGTGTTTTCGCAAGCACCAGCGGCCGCGCCAGGTGTTCGGAACCGGATCGCCGGAGTAGATCGTCCGCACGATGGGGATCCGTTTTTTGAGCCGCTTGACCGCCAGGGCCGCGGTCAAATGGTCGTTGGGCATGTGGCAGTGGAGGGCATCGATGGTTTCACGATCCAGGTAATCGGCCAGCGCCCGGCTGTCGCGGAGCCAGCGCCAGGGATTGAAGTGCTTGCGCAGCTCGAGGCCGGGCAACTCGGCGAGGCGCGCCCCCCGCTCCCGGGCGAGATCGCCCAGCCACGGCGGATCGGCGGGATGGCGGCCGGCGAGGAACCGGCACTCCACCGGCTCCCGGCTCCCGGCACCCCCTTCCTGGGAAGCCGGAGCCTCCTCCCGGGAGTAGCGCTCCACCGCCCGCGCCGTGTCGAGGGCCAGCTCCGCCGGGCCGGTCACCTTGTGGTTGGAAAACAGGTGCAGGACTCGGATCATGGGTCCGTTTTTTCCGAGCTGCTCGCCCCGCTTCGAAAAACGATCCTGTCCCGCCCCACCGAGCGCAGGTAGAGAACCGGCATGGCCTCGGACCGGCCGCTCTGGAAGGCCCGGTTGGCCTCGCGCCATTCCCGCAGGCCGCGTGACCGCTCGACCTCGCGGACTTCGAGCGGCGCCGGCAGCTTTTCCCCGCCCATCGTCCGCCGGGCCAGCTCCTGGACCGACTGCTGGTCCAGGAAGACGCGATCTTCCCACGGATAGGCCCGCCGGCGGAAGTGCCCCTGAACTTTCACCCGCCGACCCGCCGACCCGCCGTTCTTCCCGCTCCTGAGGAGGAGTTCCTCGGCAAAGCGGCCGAACAGCCAGTTCTCGGTCACGCACGTGCGGGCGACGCGCTCCCCCTCCGCTGCCCGCAGCGCTGGCATCCTATCGAGGATAGAGCAGGCCCAGCTCTTCCAGTCGGCGCCGCCCCCCAGGTAGGCTTTCAGGAACCGCAGCCGGTCGGCGGCGGTGAGGCCGGCGCGGAGGCGGTTGAGCCGGGCGAGGGCGCGCCGGCGCCGATCCTCATCGAGCGGCCTCTCCAGCTCGACGCGCTCGAGATCGGCGAGCAGGATCTCGTCCCCGGCCGCGCCGCCGCCCGCCGGATCGGCCTCGGCGCGGATCAAAGCGTTGCCGGGATTGAGGTCGTACTGGTCCACGCCGGCCTCGTGGAGACGGCGGACGAAGCGGCCGTAGGCTTCCACCCAGGCGCGGCGGCAAGAATCGCGTTTTGCTCCCGCATCGGCGTACAGGCGGCTCTGGAGCTTGACCAGCCGGGGATCCTCCATGTAGGCAATGTACGAGAAGCTTTCGAGACCCCAGCGGTATAAAGCCCCCGCGCCGGCGGGCGGGATGACGGGAATGCCGCGCTCGGCGGCCAGAATGGCTTTCTCGAACTCGCCGATGCCCTCGGGAACCCGCACCAGCCCCGCCAGCGTGGTGAAGCGGTGGCGCGGGCGATAAAGGGTGAGCAAAAGCGGCGCCGTCTCCACGATCGCGATGCGATAGCTGGTCTTGAACCGGCCTTTCTTCAAAACTTCCACTCCGGAGACACCTCCGGAAAGCAGCGGCCGCGGATCCTCCAGGATTTCTTTCAAGCGCCGGCCCGCCAGGCGGGGGATGATGGTCTCGCTGGAGCGGCCAGCCGCCTTGGAGAAGGAGCGCTCGTAGTCCCGGAAGCCGCTCACCTGGCGCATCCCCCAGGAGCGCGGGCAGCCGAGGAGATGCCAGGCCGAGAGCAGCCGGCGGATCATCAAACGCCGCCGGTAGCGCTGCACCCTTCCGAGGGTGAAGAGCTGGGCGAAAAGGATGAGCGGGAAGCTGATGGAGAGCAGCTTCAAAGTCTTCAGGACGCGGTAGAGGATCGCCAGCAGCGGGTGGCGATGCTTCTTGAAATAGTAGTATCCGGAGCGCCACGACTCGATGTGGGCATGGGCCGGGGCCTGCGCCTTGGAGGGGTGGTAGCTGTGGCAGATCTTCAGGTGCGGCAGATGGTAGACTTTCCAGCCGGCATTCCAGACCCGCTTGCAGAGGTCGGTCTCCTCGACGAAGAGGAAATAGTTTTCATCGAACCCGCCTAATTGGCGGAAGAGAGGCGCCCGGATGATGAGGCAGGCGCCGATCACCAGGTCGACCGGAACCGGGCGATCGGGGATTATACGCTTGGAGGGGAACTTGCCGGGAAAGAGGATCCGCAGGAGATGCTTCGAGAGCAGCTCCGTGGCCAGGGATGGAAAGCTGTCGTAGGAGTTCTGCAGGCGGCCATCGGGATAGCAGAGCTGCAGCCCGGCGGCGCCGGCATCGGCGGATCGATCCATGAAGTCGATGAGGCCGCGCAGGGCTTCATGCGTCACCACCGTGTCGGGGTTGAGGAGGAGGAGGTAGCGGCCGCGGCAGTGGGGGAAGGCCTGGTTGTTGGCGCGGGCGAATCCGGCGTTGCGCTGGTTGGCGAGGAGCTGGCACTCCGGAAATTCCGCGGCCAAGCGCTCGCGGCTGCCGTCCGTCGAAGCGTTGTCAACCACGATCACTTGCAGCCGCAGATGCTCCGAGGCCGCTCGCAGCCCCATCAGGCAGTCGGTCACCGCCTCGCCGGCGTTCCAGTTGACCACCACCACCGACAGCTCCGGAGCGACGGTTTCCGCGGCCGCCGCGTCGGAGATGCTGGCGCTGGCTGCCGCCGAAGTCATGAAATCCCCACCTTCGGTTCAGCCCCAGGTTCAGGCTGGGGTTCAAGCTGGGATTCAGACTGAGATTCAGAATGGGATTCAGATTGGGGCTTCTGGCTCAAGGACGGCACCATTTCCTCCTTGGCCCGGACCTTGGCCAGGCCCCGCTGGATTTCCCACAGCTTGGCATACTTCATGTACGCGGCATAGGCGTGATTGACCGCCATGTGGTAGCCCGAGGCCCCATCGAGGAAGCCGCCCTTCAAGAGGTAAGTGAGCAGGAACCGCCAGCACGGCCGGAGGATGAGGTCCGCCGCGGTGACGGCGCGCTTTCCAGTGTGGGAGAGCTCCCCGGCCTGGATCTCGCTGTAGCGGTCGAGCACCTTGAGCTGATGGGAAAGGTCGCGGAAGGAGCAGTGCAGGATCACCGCGTCCTCGATGCCGCCGCTCCGCTCCCCGGCCGCGCGGGGCTGTATTTTCCCGGTGCTCGCCCCCTCCCGCATCTCGACGGTGTCGTGGGGATCCATCCCCGCCCAGCGCCCGAGGGACTTGCGGAAGAGGCGCAGCCGCCACTCCGGAAACCAGCCGCCGTGCTCCAGCCAGCGGCCCAGGTAAAACAGCTTTCGGGAGATGTAATAGCCATCGTGTTTCCGGGGCGAGCTCAAGATGGCCCCGATCTCCTGCCGCAGCTTGGGAGTGACCCGCTCGTCGCAGTCCAGGGACAGCACCCAGTCGTGGGCGGCCGCATCGAGGGCCACATTTTTCTGGGCGACGTGGCCGGCCCACTTCCTCTGGATGACCTTGGCGCCGCGCCCCCGGGCGATCTCGGCGGTGCGGTCCTGGCTGAAGGAGTCGATCACCACCACTTCATCGCACCAGGCCACCGAATCGATGCAGGCGGCAATGTTCTCTTCTTCGTTGAAGGAGATGATGCAGGCCGACAAGCCGGCCCAGACCTTCGGTGGAGCCTCGGCTGAACGGTTCACAATGGGTAATAATTAACTATACTTGCGGCGGAGCACAAGTATAAACTGGTCTCCCGAACTTTTCGAGCGCCTTCTTCGGCGCTCGAAAAGTTCGAGAGACTTTGGCTTTGAAAAATAATGAAAACGCTCAATTTCCTGCTTCTTACCAGTTCATTTTGCGGGCTTGGAATGGAGAGCGCGGCGCTGGCCCAGATGGAGGTGGAGCCCTTCGTCCCGGCCTTTCCCGTGGTCGTATTGCCGACGATTTCCTTCGCCGCCGGCGAGCTGCGCTACCAGGAGCACGACTCCGAACTCTTCCCCGGTCTCAAATCGCACTTCGAGGAGCCGGCCTTTGAAACCGGCATCGGCATCGAGTTCATCTTCTCCGGCCATCACGGCCTCGCCATCGACTTCGACTTCCTCCAGACCGACAACGGCGCCGAGCGCTGGCGCGATGACGGGATTCTGGTCCAGGAGAACGACCTGGAGGTGAGCCGGTTCAATTTTTCCATCGGCTACCGCGCCTCGACCTGGAACCGCGCCCGCCTCCCTTCGCTCTTGCCGGAGTTGCAAAAAATCATCCGCTTCGACGGCGGCATCGCCGCATATTACCGGCGGCAACGCTTCCTCCGGGATGACTTCTTCGATTTCACGCAAAGCCCGCCGACCTTCAACGGGGGGGAGGTCGAAGAGACCTTCGACATGCTGGGCGCCGAGTTCACCCTGGAGCTGGAGCTGGGCCCGCGGCACCTCGCCGCGGCCTTCATCCGCGGCCGGGCGGGAGGCGGTTACGCCAGCGTCATGAACGACAGCCTGGAGCCGGAGGTGAGCAAAAATGACTTCCAATTCGACACCGCCAGCGTCCAGGGGACCGTGGAGGCGGGCGTCGTCTCCCAGTTCGCGCCCTCCATCGAGCTGCGCCTCGGCTACCGCTTCCTCCACCAGGAGCTGTTCGATAAAAGGATCACGGTCTTCTTCCAAGGAGCCAACCGGCGAGCGGAGTTTCCAGACAGCAGCACCATCGCCCACATGATCTTTTTCGAAGCGGCCTTCCCGTTCTAACGGGTTCAATACCATTTATGCCAGCAACAATCGTCTATTGATTTATCTGCCAGACATGTGGGGTGACCGCAACCGTCACGACGCCCAGGAGCAGATCAAGAGGAAGGCCGACTTTCAGGAAATCGGCGAAACGGTAACCGCCCGGCCCGTAAACCATGAGATGGGTCTGGTAACCCAAGGGCGTGGCGAAGCCGAAGGAGGCCGCCATCATCAGGGCAATCACGAACGGCATGAGGTCGGCGTTGAGCGTGCGGGCGGCGGCCATGGCGATGGGGAAGATCAGGACCGCGGCGGCGTTGTTGCTCATCAGCTCGGTGAAAAGCAGGGTGACGGCGTAAATCAAGGCCAGGGTCAAAAGTGGGCTCCCCCCGCCCATGCCGACCAGCCCGCCGGCGATCACCCTGGCGGCGCCGGTGACCTCCAGGGCGCGCCCGATGCCGACCGAGGCGGCGATGGCCGCCACCACCCGCCAGTCGATGCTTTGCCAGGGCGGCGAGCCCAGGCAGCGGGTGAGCACCATGAGGGCGGCCGCCAGGAAGGCGGCGTTGAGCATCGGCCAGCCGAAGCTGGCGGCCAGGACCATGAGGAAGAAAATGCCTCCCGCCATCCAGATCTGCTCGTGCCGCGGCGCCACGTAGTCCTCCACGCGGCTCACCAGGTAAAAGTCGCGGGAGTTGCGCTGCTGGGTGACGAAGGAGGGATGGGCTTCGAGGAGCAGGGTGTCGCCCGGCACGAGGACGATGTCGCCGATCTTCTTGCGGATGCGCTCGCCGTTCCGCGCCACCGCGATCACGGCGGCATTGTAGACGGTGCGGAAGCGCCCCTCGCGGATGGTGATGCCGATGAGCGGGCAGGTGTTCGAGACCACCGCTTCGATGAGGGTCCGCTGGGCGCTCTGGATATCGAGCTTGAAGATTTGCTCGGTGGCCGGCTTGAGGCCGCGGATCTTCTGCAGGTCCACCACCGACTCGACGATGCCGACGAACACCAGACGATCGTTGGCCTTGAGGCGCTCCTGCGACGACACCGCCGCCAGGACCTGATCGTCGCGGTCGATTTCCATGAGGTACATCCCCGGCAGGTGGCGCAGGCCGGCCGCTTCGATGGTCATGCCGATGAGCGGGCCTCCCGGCTCGACCAGCATCTCCGTGGTGTACTCGCGCGGATCGGAAAGGCGGCTCATGGCCGGCCGGCGGTCGGGGAGCAGCCAGCGGCTGAAGAAGAGGAGGTAGAGCACGCCGGCGGCGGCGCAGGGCAGGCCGACCCAGATGAGGTCGAACATCTTCAAGCCCGGTTGGCCGGAGGCGATCAAGAGGCCGTTGACGATGAGGTTGGTGCTGGTGCCGATGAGGGTGCAGCAGCCGCCGAGGATGGCGGCGTAGCTCAGGGGAATCATCAACTTCGAGGCCGGCAGGCGGAACTTTTTGCACCACTCGTCGATCACCGGCAGCCACATGGCGACCACCGGGGTGTTGTTGACGAAGGCGCTCATGGAGATGACCGGAAACATGATGCGGAGCTGTGCGCCAGCGACGGTTTTGGGCCAGCCCAAAAAGCGCTGCGCCAGGTAGCTGATCACCCCGGTGTCGCGCAGGCCGGCGACGACGATGTAAAGAACGGCGACGGTGATGACGCCCTCGTTGGCAAAGCCTTCGAGAGCGTGCTTGGGATCGAGAACCCCCGTGACGAGGAGGAAGATGAGCCCGCCCAGGAGGATGAGATCGGCGTCAAATCGGGTGAAGGCCATGAGGCCCAGGATCGAAGCCACCACCCCCACGGTCACCCAGGCGCCAGTTTCCATAAAAACGGTTCAATCCAATAAAGATGCAGCACGTTTCCAGGCGGCGCCGGCGGCATACCCGCACAAGCGGCCGGATTCAAAGCGCCCGATTTTACCAAAGGGAGCGCGGGAAGGGATCAACTCTTTTCCAGGCGGCCGAAGGTCAAGGGGCCGGCCCGTCCAGCGCGAATTGGCGGTCCAGGGGGAATTGGCCGTCGGCCATCTGCGGGGCCTCGGTAGAACGCCGAACTCGCCATTTATTTCTCCGCCGCATCGACGCGATGGCTCTTGGTGAAATCGAGAAAACACCCCCTGACCACCAGGAGGCGCGGTGGAGGTCAATGTCCGGCCACGTGAGATGGGCTGCCTCGATTCTTCGAAGGCCAGCATGAAGCATCAAGATGAAGATGAGCCGGTCTCTCTTCTTGAGCCACGGGTAGCGCTGTCTCCCCCAGAGCGTGCAGTACCACTTCCCATCCCTCTTCTGGTAGAGAGCAGGCGTCTTCTTAGCTTCCATGCTTTCCTCCTTCCATCGTTTTTCCCGTGTGAGGTGCACCCAAATCAAACCTCGCTTCCAACCCGCCCTATCAGCGATTTCCCGAGAAAAGTCACCAGGAGAATTCGCTGGAAGATCGTGAAAAACATAAATCAATCATATTGACTTCCAAACCTATGATGGAATAATCTGCTCATGATATGGCGGTATCGGTCAAGATCACGCCGGAGGCCCTGGAACAGGCTGGAAGACTCGACCAGCCGATCTACTCCAGGATACAGAAGGCGATCGAGCGTCTCGAGAACTGGCCGAGGGTCAGTGGTGTCAAGGCCCTCCGTGGCCGTCAGGCTGGCCATTTCAGGATCCGAACAGGAGACTACGGGGTCCAATTTCGATTGGAAGGTCAAAGCCTGATCGTGGAGAAAATCGGACATCGCGATGGATTTTATGAGGACTGAAGCATGGTGACAGGCACGATCGAGTTGCAGGGGAAGAGGTTCGTGGTGATTCCCGAAGAGGAATACGATCATCTTTGCCAATGCGCCGCTGTGGCTGGGGATGTGGAC
>JACQVS010000100.1 GCA_016209605.1 Planctomycetota bacterium | reverse complement strand
CCTCCCCTACCTCGATACTCACATCCCGGCGCTGACCCCGTGGCAACACTTTACGTAAAAAATATTTTGGTTGACATAATTTTTAAAATCAAATATAATTCGCCGGCAAGTTTGCCGGCTAGATCAATAAGTTTATTGGATCCAATGACTTCTGTCAACTCGATTATCATTACCCCAGTAATCCCTGAAACCGCGATAGCTTTAGGCTTCCGCACCGGCGATCGCGGGACCCACACCAGCCGGACCATCATGCTTTCCGAGCTTCGCTGCCTTCTCGAATCGGTGCCGCCGGAAGCCAGCCATGACGATTACCTGCGCGCGATCCGTGAAGACAATATCCTCGGCAAGCGGACCTCTTCCAATCGAGATCAAACGGCCCAGAGGCTCACCGAACTTTACGCCCTAGATCCGGCCGTGACCCTTTTCCGGCTGCTCCGCCGATTCTGGAATTCCGAGTCAAGCGCAGGAGGCGGTCGCCCCCTCCTGGCCATCCTCTGCGTCTTGAGCCGCGACCCGCTCTTGCGTGCGACCGCTGGACCCGTCCTCGGCCTGGATCCTGGCGATGAATTTCCAAGGCTGCTCGTCGTGGAAACGCTCCGCGAAGAACTCGGGATGCGCATGAACGACGCCACCATCGACAAGGTTGCCCGCAATGCCGCCTCGTCCTGGACGCAGTCAGGCCACCTCGCGGGTCGGGTTTTCAAGAGGCGAGCCCGCGTCGCCGCGACGCCGCTGGCGGTGGCCTACGCGCTCCTCCTCGGTTATCTCCTTGGGCAGCGCGGCAAGCGCCTCTTCCACACCCTGTGGGTGAAGGCGCTCGATGCCTCCGAGAATGAGCTTGTATCCCTGGCCGGCGAGGCGAAGCGCCTCGGGATTCTCGACCTCAAGCACTCGGGCGACGTGACCGAGGTGGGCTTCCCGCACCTTCTCACCCGGCAGGAACTGGAGCTGAGCCATGGGACGGATTGAAGACCTTGCCGAAATCTACGAGAAGAACATTTCCCCGCCCTGGCTCATCAACCTGGCCGGTGCTCAGAAGACGATCTTTGTCGTTTACGACAAGACCGACGAGCGCCGCCTGCGGGCCAGGAGACAGCTCTTCGAACTCGCCACGCGCCGCGCCGGCCACGGCTGGCGCGAATTCGATTTCACCAGCGTGTTCCCGGAATGGATGGCGAAGGAGGAGTACCGCGAAGCGTACTTTGAAGCGCCCGAGGACCTGGAGCTGAAGCTCGAAAACGAGTTTGTCGACTTCGCGGCGGCGCGACTCCGAGTTGCGCTTTTGGCCCCGGTGGCCGATTCCAGCTCGGTGGTCGGCGTCTTCGGCGCCGCGACACTCTTTGGCTTCACGCGCGTCTCGCTGATTCTGAAGCACGTGGAAGGGGACATTCGCGGCCGGCTGGTGCTTTTCTTCCCGGGGCAATACGATCAAAACCATTATCGCCTGCTGGATGCCCGGGACGGCTGGAACTACCTGGCCGTGCCGATCGCGCTTCACGGCAGCGGGGAGGGACGTTGAAGAACCGCGAATTATTCTTGAGGGACCCGGCCGCGACACGCCTTGTGAATGACGGCCAGGCCCGGATCGACGAGACGCAGACGGAGAAAGAACGCCAGACGCTGCGGGAAGAGCTTGCCCATTTTGTCTGCGAGGGGCAGTACAAGGGCGGCATCCTGCGGATTCTCGAGTCCTACCTCAAACATCTCTCCGGAAGCAGCCAGCCGGCGGCCTGGGTGAGCGGATTTTACGGCAGCGGCAAATCGCATCTCCTCAAGATGCTCCGCCACCTCTGGATCAACACGGTATTCCCGGAGGACGGCGCCACGGCCCGCGGACTGGTGCCCGATTTGCCGGTGGAGATCCGCGATGCGCTCCGCGAGCTGGATGTCCAGGGAAAGCGCTGTGGCGGGCTTCGCGCCGCGGCCGGCACCCTTCCCGCCGGCGGCGGCAGCGCCCTCCGGCCCACGGTCCTCGGAATTATCCTGCGGTCCGCCGGTCTCCCGGAGTCCTTCCCCCAGGCCAGATTTTGTCTTTACCTCCGAAACAACGGTTTTTTCGAACGCGTCAAGGCCGGGGTGGAGAAGGCCGGCAAGGCCTTCTTCCGGGAGCTGAACGACCTTTACGTGAGTCCCCTCCTCCACGATGCCCTCATCGCCTGCGACGCTGGATTTCGCGACCGGAAGAGCGTTCAAGACCTCCTCAGAATGGAGTTTCCACGTCGCGAGGATATTTCAACCGCTGAATTCATCCAGACGATCCGCGAGGTTCTCGCCGCCGAGGGACAGCTCCCGGGCGCGATCATCGTCCTCGACGAGGTGCAGCTGTTCATCGCCGACAGCTCGGAGCGGGCGACGCAGGTCGTCGAGGTCGCCGAAGCCCTGACCAAGCAGCTTGACAGCCGCCTCCTCCTCGTGGGCGCCGGCCAGACCGCCTTATCATCGACGCCGCTGCTCCAGAAGCTGCGCGACCGGTTCACAATTCCCGTAGAGCTTTCCGACGCCGATGTCGAGTCCGTGATCCGGCGGGTGCTCCTGGCCAAGCGTCCCGACCGAGTGGACGCGATCCGGAAGTGCCTGGAGACCCATTCGGGGGAGATCGACCGCCAGCTCGCTGGCTCGGCCATCGGCCCCCGCGCGGAGGACAGGGATGTGCTCGTCGATGACTACCCCCTCCTCCCCGTCAGGCGGCGGTTCTGGGAGCGCGTCTTTCGCGCCGTCGACGTTTCGGGAACTCACAGCCAGGTGCGCACGCAGCTCCGGATCGTCCATGAAGCCCTCCAGCAGCTTTCGGAGAAACCCCTCGGCGCCGTCGTCCCGGCGGATTTCATGTTCGAGCAGATCCAACCGGGCATCCTCCAGCAGGGAGTCCTGCTCCGCGAGATCGATGAGACCATCCGCCGGCTGGATGACGGAACGGCGGACGGCCTTCTCAAGAAGAGGCTGTGCGGGCTGATCTTCCTCATCCGCAAGCTTCCCCGCGAGAAAGGCGCCGATGCGGGCGTCCGCGCCACCGCAAGCGCCCTGGCCGATCTACTGGTGAGCGACCTTGACCAGGACGGCGGCCGCCTGCGCAAGGAAACCCCGCGGCTTCTGGAAGCCCTCGTCGAGGCTGGCGTGCTCCTCAACGTGGACGGCGAGTACAACCTGCAGACGCGGGAGTCGGCCGAGTGGGAAAAGGAATTCCGCGGCCGCCAGACACGGCTACTCAACAACGAGCACGAGATCCACGGGAAGCGGGATGCGCTCCTCCGCGATGCGGTATTGAAGGCGCTCGCCGGCGTCCGTCTGCAGCAAGGGGAAAGCCGCGAGCCGCGGAAGATCGCCCCCCATTTCGGCGAGGAGCCGCCGGAGCCTCCGGCACGGGATATCCCCGTGTGGATCCGCGACGAGTGGAGCTGCTCGGAGCGCGACGTCCTCGAGGCGGCCCGCGCCGCCGGCTCGGGTAGCCCCGTCGCGTTCGTGCACCTCCCCAAGGCGGGCGCCGAGGCTCTGCGGAAGCGACTTGTCGAGGCGGAGGCGGCTCGAAGCACGATTGACTTCAAGGGGAATCCGGCCACCGCCGAGGGGCGCGAGGCGCGCGACGCCATGCGGACGCGGTTCGAAACCTCCTGCGGCGAGCGCGATGAGACCATCCGGGGCATCATCGATTCCGCCAAGGTTTTTAAAGGAGGCGGCGAGGAGCTCTTGAATCCGACCTTCGTCGAGAAAACGCGCGAGGCAGTGAGCGATGCGCTGGCGCGCCTCTTCCTGCGCTTTCAAGAGGCGGACCATCGCAACTGGGGAGTGGCGATCCAGAGGGCCCGCCAGGGCGCCGACTCCCCTCTCCAGGCCGTCGACTGGACCGGCCCCCTCCAGGACCATCCGGTGGCGCGCGAGGCCATGCGGGAGATCGGTCCCGGGAAGGATGGGAAGTCCATCCGAGGCGCCCTCTCCGAGAGCCCCTTCGGCTGGCCCCAGGATGCGATGGATTGCATCCTCATCGCCCTCCACGCGGCCGGAAACCTCCGCGCTCGCTACAAGGGGACGCCCGTTGTACCGGGCCAGCTCGACCAGGGAAAGATCGGCAGCTCTGATTTCCAGCTCGAGACGATCGCTCTCACCGCCAACGACAAGCTCGCGATCCGCGGCCTCTTCCAGACAGCCGGCATCGTGACGAGGCCCAGCGACGACCTCTCGGAGAAGACCAGGCAGTACCTGGAGGCGCTCCTCGGGTGGGCGCGCTCGGCCGGAGGGGAGCCGCCCCTTCCGGAGTCTCCGGACATCGCTCGTCTCGAGGAGATCCGCGGCCTCTCCGGGAACGAGCAGCTCCTGCGGATACTGAAGGATGCCATTCGCCTCAGGGAAGACGCTGAACGGTGGAGAGCCGCGGCGGAGCTGGCGGCGCTGCGACTTCCCGCCTGGCGGCGGCTCGAGACCTTCCTCCGCCACGCGGAGGGGCTGCCCGAAGCGCGGGACCTCCGGTCCCAGGCCGAAGCGGTCCGGAAGGGACGGCTCCTTCTCGAATCGACCGAGCGGGTCGGACCGATCCTCCGGAAGGCAGCGGATCTTCTCCGGACTGCCGTGACTGATGCCCTGAACCGGCATCGCGAGGCAATGGAGGGCGAGGCCAGGGCCCTTGAGGCCCAGGAAGCGTGGCGTGGGCTCAGCGAGAATCGGCGCCTGGAGATCCTCGCGGCGGAGGGTATCGAAGTCATCTCAACGCCGCCCCTTGGAACCGATGAGGTGATCGAGCGCGCCCTCGAGACGGTTTCCCTCGCGAACTGGCGGGAGAAGACCGATGCGCTGTCGCAGCGCTACCGCAACGCCGCCCTCCGGGCAGCGCGGCTCATCGAGCCGGAAGTCCGGCATGTCCGGCTCGCGAGCGGCCCGCTCAAAACGGCGGATGACGTGAAGCGCTGGATCGCCGCGACCGAGCGGGATCTTCTGGCGAAAATCGAGAAAGGACCCATCGTGGTCGGATGACGAGGCATGACGCGGATGGTAGAAAAGCAAGTTCAATTGCACAGGGACAGGATTCGCATCGAGCCCAAGCCCCTTGGCTCGGGGGCGCGGAAGCTGCTTGAGAAGACCACGCTCGAGGCGCGAGCTGTCGCTGAAGCGGCCGCCCGCGCCGCTCTCGAGGCTCAGGCCGTCCCGGCTGCCGAGCCCTTCCGGCACATGGGCGAGGCGGAACGCGCCTTGAGGAATCGCCTGCGCGCCCACGGCCGCGCCCTCGGCGACGAGCGCGACCGGGCCACCGGCCGCCAGGCCATGGTGTTCGTGCGGCGGAACCAGAAGGTCTCGGCGATCAAGGCCCCCGCCCGCGTGGAGACGCCGCAGTTCAGCGAGCGGGCGGTCTTTGAGGCCGTGGTCAACGCCGTCGCCCACCGGGACTACTCGATCCACGCCCCGGAGATCCGGCTATTCATCTTCGACGACCGCTTCGAGCTTTATTCGCCGGGAGCGCCTCCAAACACGGTGACCGTGGAAAACATGCCGCTCCGCCAGGCCACCCGCAATGAGCTGGTGACGCGGCTTCTCTCCGAATGCCCGGTGGCGGATTCGGCGGGTAATGATCACCGGGCGTACTTCATGGAAAAGCGCGGCGAGGGGGTGCCGATCATCCTCGATGAAAGCGAGAAGCTTTCTGGGAAAAAGCCCATTTACCGGTTGATTGACGACACCGAACTCTTGCTGACGATCTTCGCGGCCGGCCCGCAATCATCAAGATTGGAAACGCAGCCGGCGGATCCCGGTTCTTGAGTTGAGGTTTAATGGTTTTTGAAACTCAAAAAAATTGAATCTTCAGCCCCATTGACTTTCCTCGAAGCGCTCGAGGCCTCGCTCTTGCGCGCGGCTTCTTCCGCGCCGGATGAGGCGGAGCGCCCGGCGGCGATCCTGTGGACCGATGCGGCGTCCGAGTGGAAGCCGTTCCTTCCGCTCCTCCTCGCGCGCCTGCCGCAGTTCCTGGTCCTCGGTCCGTACGATCCCGCCCGGCGCACGGGTCCGGCGATCTGGATCAAGTGCGCCGTCGCGCAGGTTCTTGAAAATCCGCTCGAGGTGCCGCGCCTCCCGAAAGAGGCGGTTCCAGTCGTCTACTTGCCCGGGGTCAGCCGCCAGACGCTGCGCGCCGCGGCGGACTGCCCGAAGACTCTCCAGCCGCTCGTCGAGCTCCAGTACCGGGGCGCCGTGTGGACGCAGCGGAACGGGAAAGACTGGACCGTCGAGGCTTTTCTCGTCTCGGGCGACGCGCTCGGCCTTGACGTGGCCAAGGATGCCCGAACCCGGGAAGCCCTCCTGGGCGCCCTTCCGAAGCTTGCCGAGGTTCCCCTCTCGGAACTCCGTGGCCGCAGGCTTGAGGCCGATGATTTCGACCGGCTCCTGATCGGCGATCCCGCTCGCGATCTCCTCCGGTGGATGGACGATCCGCGGAGCATCCGGAAAAACTGGAGCGAGGAGACCTGGCGCGCCTTCAGGTCCCGCTGCCGCTCCAATTACGGCTTCGACCCGGAAAAGGACGGCGAGCTGTCCGCCGGCCAGAAGCTCGGTATGCGAGCTGAAAAGCCGTGGCGGGATCTCTGGGAACGCTATGCAGAGGCCCCCGGGCTCTACGCGGGAATTCCGGACCTTCTCGACCGGTCGAAGCCTCAGGAGATGATCTTCGAAAAGGATGCCTGGCCGGGCGAGAACCAGGCCGAAGAGGACCGCCTGCGCGACGCTCTCCTTCAACTGACTGACGTCGCGGAAGCGGAGGGGCGAAACCGCATCGCCGATTTCGAACGCGAGCATGGCCAGAGGAGGAAGTGGGTGTGGGCGAAACTGGGCCGCAGCCCGCTGGCCAAAGCGCTTGAGTTTATCGCGATCCTTGCTGAAAAGACCGCGGCTCCCCTGGGAGGGGATTCTCCCGGCGAGATGGCGAAAGTTTACGCCAGCGAGGCATACCTTGTGGATGATGCGGCGATCCGCGCCATGGCAAGCGTCCGCTCGGCGGACGATGCCCGCGCCGCCGGCATCGCCATCCGTTCCGTTTACCTTCCCTGGCTCAGCGCCGCCTGCGAGCTTTTCCAGAGTCGGATGGCGGAGAGCCCTCTTCCAGGAAAAGCCGGCCTCCCGGCGGTGGAAGTTGGAGAATGCGAATGCATCCTTTTTGTCGATGGACTCCGCTTCGACCTGGGCCGGCGCCTCGCCGCGGCGCTGGAGGAGCGGGGCATCCTGGTTGCGGAATCCCTTCGCTGGGCGGCGCTGCCGACCGTTACGGCCACCGCGAAGCCCGCCGTTTCTCCCGTCGCTGAGGCCGTCACCGGGGGAGCCATCTCCGAGGACTTCGTGCCGGCGCTCGCGGCTTCGGGGGAGCACCTCACCACCGACCGGTTCCGCCGCATGCTCAGGGAGCTTGGTTACGCCTTTCTGGAGGCGGATGAGCGGGGGGATCCCGGAGCGCAGGGTGCCATGGCGTGGACCGAGTTCGATGGCATCGATCGGCGCGGCCACGACCTGAATGAGGATCTCGCCCGCATTCTCGATGACACCATGGAGCGCCTCATCGAGCGCGTCACCGGGCTCGCGGAGGCCGGCTGGAATGCTGTCCGGGTGGTGACGGACCACGGCTGGCTGCTCATGCCCGGGGGGCTGCCGGCCTGTCATCTGCCCGGTCATCTCCTCGAGTGCCGCTGGTCGCGCTGCGCGCTCGTCAAGGGGAATTCCCGCGTCGGGGTCCCCAGATTTCCCTGGCACTGGAATGCGGCGGAAGAGTTTGCCGCGGCTCCTGGATGCACCT
This sequence comes from Planctomycetota bacterium, assembly GCA_016209605.1. Classification (GTDB taxonomy): domain Bacteria; phylum Planctomycetota; class UBA8108; order UBA8108; family JACQVS01; genus JACQVS01. The sequence continues at coordinate 40,645 of JACQVS010000100.1, read as the reverse complement.
GCTTCTCCAGAGGCCACTCCTACGCGCACGGGGGCGCGAGCCTTCAAGAGTGCCTGCTCCTCGACCTCAGGGTCTCGCGCGGCGCGGCGAAGGCGCCGAGGGGGTTCCGGATAAAGGACATCCAATGGATTCGCCTGCGCTGCCGCGTCGCCCTTGAGCCGGCGGTTCCAGGGCTCCAGATCGACATCCGCCGTAAAGCCGGCGACCCCCAGTCGAGCGTCATCGCCGCGGCGAAACCGGCGGACGGCGAGGGGAGGGCGAGCGTCATCGTCAAGGAAGAAGATCTCGCGGGCCAGGCGGCGGTGATCGTCGTTCTGGACGGCGAGGGGCAGATCGTCGCGACCCGGCCAACCATCTTGGGCGGAGAAGTTTAATAAACCATGGAACTCGATCAACTTGATAGGCTGGCTGCAACCGTATTCGAGGGCTACCTGGTCCGCAAGGACCTCGTCCGCAAGTATTCGAAACAATATCCCGTTCCAACCTATGTCGTCGAATTTCTCCTCGGGCGCTACTGCGCCACCACCGACGAGCGGGAGATCGCCGAAGGACTTGAGATCGTCGAGCGGCAGCTCAAGGACCGCACGGTTCGCACCGGCGAAGAGGAGCTCTTCAAGGCCAAGGCGCGGGAAGAAGGATCGGTCAAGCTGATCGACATCGTCAAGGCGCGTCTCGATGCGCGGAACGACTGCTACGTGGCCGAGCTGCCGAGCTTGTGCCTGAAAGATGTGAGGCTCCGGGATGAGATGGTGCGGGAGCACGAGCGCATGCTCACCGACGGGTTCTACGCCGAGGTGACCCTAGCTTATGACGCCATCATCGCCCAGCAGCAAAACGGCCGGCCGTTCGCCATCGAAGCGATCCGGCCCATCCAGCTCTCGAAGCAGGACGTCTTGACCGCTCTGAAGGAGGCGCGCAAAGCGTTCGGCTTCGAGGAGTGGCGGGACCTCCTCATCCGATCCATTGGCCTTGAGGCGGCGGCTCTCTCCGAGCGCGCCAAGTGGGCGGTCCTCCTTCGCATGGTCCCTTTCGTCGAGCGCAACTATAACCTTGTCGAGCTCGGGCCGCGGGGGACGGGGAAGAGCCACCTCTTCCAGCAAATCTCTCCTTATTCGCACCTGATTTCTGGAGGCAAGGCCACGGTCGCGAAGATGTTCGTGAACAACGCCAGCGGGCAGCGCGGTCTGGTATGCCATTACGATGTCGTCTGCTTCGATGAAATCTCCGGCGTCTCGTTTGACCAGAAAGATGGCGTCAACATCATGAAGGGCTACATGGCCTCCGGCGAGTTCAGCCGCGGCAAGGACAGCATCCGAGCGGATGGCTGCATCGTCATGGTCGGGAACTTCGAGCTCGACGTCGAGCAGCAGCAGCGCGCCGGACATCTCCTCTCGCCACTGCCGCAGGAGATGCGGAACGACACCGCCTTCATGGACCGCATCCACGCCTACATCCCGGGATGGGACTTTCCCAAGTTCAATGCCGGCGACCATCTGACCAGTCACTTCGGCCTGGTGAGCGATTTCCTGAGCGAGTGCTGGAACCGGCTTCGGATCGGGAGGCGCGTTGCCGTGACTCAAGAGCGCGTGTTTTTCGGCGGCGCGCTGAGCGGGCGCGATATCGAGGCGGTCAACAAGACCATCAGCGGCTTGGCGAAGCTTCTTTTCCCGAATCCCGAGATGCCCGTGCCGGATGAGGTCCTCGAGAAGATCGCGCGGGTGGCCCTGGAATCGCGGCGGCGGGTCAAGGAGCAGCAAAAGCGATGCTTGAAGAGCGAGTTCAGAAACACCCATTTCAGCTACACCCTCGGCGTCGAGGGAGTGGAGCAGTTCGTCGCCACTCCCGAGCTCCACAGCGACGAGGCCATCGGAGAGGATCCCCTGCCCCCGGGTCAGATCTGGGCCATCAGCCCCGGCAGCGCCGAGGCCAGCCCCAGTCTCTACCGCGTCGAGGTGACCGTCGGTCCTGGGAGCGGCGTCAAGATCCTCAACACGCCGGCGCCCCCCGGGCTGAAAGAGAGCGTCAAGGTGGCCGGGCAGAACCTCTACAGCCAGGCGAAGAAGCTGGTGGGAGACCGGGAGCCTCGAGAGCACGAGTTTTCCGTTCAGATGCGGGCCATGGATAACGACCGCTCGGGCGCGGGGCTGGGACTTCCCGTCCTCATCGCCCTGACCAGCGTCTTGCTCGGGCGAAGCACCCGCGGCGGCCTCATCGCCGTGGGGGCCATCAACCTCGGCGGCTCGATGGATTCCGTTCCCAGCGCCATTCAAGTCGCCGAGGCGGCGCTCGAGAAGCAGGCGACGACGCTGCTCGTCCCGGTCAATGCCCGCCGGCAGCTCAACGATCTGCCCGATGAAGTCTGGACGAAGATCAATATCGAGTTCTACAGCGATGCGGCGGACGCGGTTCTCAAAGCCATGCTGGAGTGATCCATGAAAGCCTTCACCTTCATCCATGCCGCCGACCTGCACCTCGATGCTCCTTTCCAGGGCATGGCGGGCCGGATACCGGAGGAGATCGCCGCTTCGCTTCGCGAGGCGAGCTTCCGCGCTTTCGATAATCTCTGCGACCTCTGCCGCGAGCGCGAGGCGGACTTCATCGTCCTCGCCGGCGACATCTACGACGCCGATGAGCGCAGCCTGCGCGCGCAGCTCCGGTTTCGCGACGGGCTGAAAGAGCTTGCGGAAAAGGGCATCCGGAGCTTCGTCATCCACGGCAATCACGACCCTCTGAAGAGCGGCGGGTCTTTGCTCGATTGGCCTGAAGGCGTGCACACTTTCAAAGACCGCCGGAGCTTGCGGGCTGATCCATTCGAGGCCAAGGGATGCCGCGTGGCGGTAAGCGGCATCAGTTTCCAGCGTCCTGATGAGCAAGAAAACCTGGCGTCCAGGTTGAAGCCAGATCCGGAGGCTGACTTCAACATTGCGCTTCTCCATGGCAATGTCGGCGGCATTACAGGCTACGATAACTACGCTCCATGCGTTCTTGAGGAGCTGCGTCGATCCGGCTTCAATTACTGGGCGCTCGGCCACGTCCATGAGTTCAAAAGGCTGACCGAAGCGGGAGAAACGGCGTGCGTCGTCTATCCCGGCTGCCTCCAGGCGCGCAGCGTCCGCGAGACTGGCCCCAAGGGGGCTTGCGTCGTGACGGTGGGAGCGGATCGAAACTGCCATGTCGAGTTCGCCCCGCTGGACGTTATCCGCTGGGCGGAGCTGCCGGTGGATATCAGCGGCGCAAAAACTGTTGACGCCGCGCTGGCCGGGATTGAGGAGGCCATCTTTCAAGCCGGCGAGGAGGCGGACGGGCGGGGCTTGATTTGCCGCCTGGAGATGACAGGAAGGACGCGGTTGAACTCGAAGCTTCGCGAGGCAGCGACCCGTGATGATCTGCTCGAGCAAATCCGCGTGAAATTCGCGAAGGCCAGTCCGTTTATCTGGGTCGAGCGGCTCGAGCCGCGCACTCGAGCGGAAATCGATTTCAAGCGGCAAGGCCAGCGCGACCTGCTCGGCGTCGCCCTGAATCTGGCGGAAGAGTTGAAACAAGGCCTGGAACCGCTGCGCGCTCAAGATGGACCGCTGGCCGAGCTTTGGGGAAATTCTCGAATCGCCAAGTGCCTTGAAAAACCCTCAGAGGAGAGACTGCGTGAATGGATCGATGACGCCGCCATGCTGCTTGCAGATTCAGTGGAAAAAGAGGAAGGGTGATGCGTTTTACCGGATTTTATATCGAGCGGTTCGGAATCTTCCGCGACCAGGAGGTTGATGGACTTGCATCCGGATTGAATCTTTTCCTCGGCGAGAACGAAGCCGGGAAGTCCACACTGCTCGACTTCATCCGCCAGATCCTCTTCGGCTTCCCGGATGCCCGGCAGAAAGCCACGCGGCGCTATTTAGAAGAGGGGCAAGCCGGCTGCGGGCAAATCAGAACCGCGCTGAGCACCGGCAAAGAGATCCGCATTGAGCGCAAACCGGGGCGGAGTGGCGGCAAAGTTGCTCTGGTCGCCGGCGGTGAGCCGATTCCTGAAAGCGAGCTAAACCGCCTGCTGGGCGGCGTTGCCGAGGGTGTGTTCCGAAACGTCTATGGATTCAGCCTCGCCGAGCTGCAAAGCTTTGACAACCTTGACAACTCGGATGTCAGCAATGCCCTTTTTGCCGCCGGCGCGGGCGTCGATCCGCAAGCTTTTAACCAGGCCCGTAAAAAGCTGGAAGGATTGCGTGAAGAACTCTTCAAGCCGGGTGGTCAGAAGCCCAAGATCAATCAGCGACTCGGCGATCTGGAGTCAAGGAACAGCGAATTGAGGCAGAAGCAGGGCGATGTCGAAACCTTCGAAGAAAAAACCAGGGAACTGGATAATACGGAGAATGCACTTTCAAAATTACGGTTGGAAAAGGAATTTCTGGAGAAACAAGGAGCTATTGATAAAGCTCGAAATCGGCTTCAGGAGATTGAAAACGAGCTTGGAGAGGTAGAAGTGGATTCCCGCTGGTTCCTGGTCGAAACCGATCTGCGCAACCTCGGCAGCAGGCTTTCGGAATGGCGGCGGTTGCTTGAAGCGAGGCCAAAGCAGGAAGAGAATATCAAGGGAGTTAATGAGAAGATCGGCGAGATTCTCAAAATGCTCCCAAAAGGATGGGATGAGGATAAGGTGCATGCCGCCGACCGCTCGGTTGCCGTTGAGGACGAGCTGGGACAGCACGAAAATAAACTGGATCAAGCCCGGGAAAATGTAGAAACATTGGAATCGGATCTCCGCAGGCTCCGAGAGGATATCGAGAAACTGCCGAAACCTCAAACGAGAGCCCCAGACCTCGAGGCGGCAAAAGAGCGCCGGAATTCCTGGCGCGATTTGAAAGAAAAGAACGGTCAGCGAGAGAAATTACGCGGCGAGATGAGGGACCTTGATCTGAAGCTGGTCACCGCGAGAAGTGCCGCTCGCCGTCTTTTCCTGGCGCCGGGGATCGGATTGATCGTTCTCGGCATCTTGCTTGGTGCAACCGGCTACTTGTCTGCATTGCCCGGACTTACGGGAGCAGGCGTTGCCATGCTGATTGCAGGTGTGGGGCTCATCGCCTTGTCACTCTTCGGCCGCAGGACCTCGGAGCCGGAAAGCGACGTCATGTTGAGGGAAAGAATTAAGGGGCTCGATGGCGAGATGGCTCTCCTGATGGGAAATCTTGAAATTAACCATTCCGATCTCGACAGCTCCTCTCTCCTCGACGACCGTTTTAATGATGCCGTGACGGTTGCGGAGAGAGCTGCTGGACTTCGAACGCAGCACCTGGACCTTGAAGAAGAGCTCAAGAACGCTGAGAAAAATCGGGGAGAAAAGGCAGCAGATTTAAAAAAGGTGGAAGAAGCCTGGAAGCAGTGGCTTCGCGCCCGGGATTTCCCGGAGACCCTGACCCCCCGTGGAACCCGAGATGTGCTTGCGCTTCTTAAAGAAGGCCAGCGGTTGCTCGGAGAACGCGAGAAGCTGGGTGAGGATTTATCCAAGGATAATGAGAACCTGAACAAACTCGAGTCCAGCGCACGAAAAATCCTTGAAACGCTTTGCCGGGCGGTCCCGGCAACCTCGGCGCTTCCCAAAATGACCGAAGAGCTTATCAGTGAGTGGGAGGAAGCTAAAACGGACAAGCATACGCGCGATACCCTCCAGGGTCAAAGGGATCAAACTTTGAATCAGATCGATGGAATCGACAAAGAGCTGAACGGTGAACGATTCAAATCGTTGCGGGAGGAGTTAGCGGAAGAACCGCCCAATCTGGAAGAGCGTCTGGTTGAAATTGAAAAAGAAGATGGGGGGCTAAGATACCGCCGAGGCGAACTGAAAGCGGATATAGACCGCCTCGCATCATCCCAGGAAGTGGCTGATTTGGCGCTAAAAGTTGAAAACCTGAAGGCCGAAATCCAGCGCCTGGCTGCTGATTGGGCCCGCGCCGCTATTGCTCACGAACTTCTTGAACGCGCCCGCAAGAAATTCGAGGAGGAGAGCCAGCCCGCGGTCATCCAGGCGGCGTCGAGATACTTCGAGATGATCACTGGAGGACGGTACCATCGTATCCAGAAGCAACTGGAGGGCAACGATCTCGTCGTCATCGCGACCGGGGATGCGATCAAGTCCCACGACAAGCTCAGCCGCGGCGCCACCGAGCAGCTCTACCTGTCGTTGCGTTTTGGCCATCTCGAAACTCGAGACAGCGGCGAGCCCCTTCCCATCATCCTGGATGACATCCTGGTCAATTTCGACCAGAACCGTGCCCGCCGCGCGGCTGAGGCCATCGCCGCTCTGTCAAAGAAGCGTCAAGTCCTCTATTTTACCTGTCATCCATTGATTGAGGAGATACTGCGCCCTTATGTCGGCGCTTGTTTTGAGATGAACAATGGCGCTATTCGAAAAATTAACAGGACAACCGAGAATATCGATTCCCAATAAAAGAGCCTATCCGTTTCAAGGGAAAGGCCTAAGCATTTCTCAACCGTGGGCCTCCGCCATCGCATTTGCCGGCAAGGAAGTTGAAAACAGGTCCTGGCGGACTCATTACCGGGGTCCGCTGGCCATTCACGCCAGTGGAACGTTCTGGCCTGATGAGCTGCTCGTGCCAGTACGAGCGGCGATTGGCGGCAAGAAGAGGCCGCTTATCGAGTGGATCAAACAAGGCTGCAGGAGGTACCGCCTGGATCCAGAAAACGACTCGGTCATTCAAAGCCACATTATCGCCATCGCCATGCTGGTAGGCTGCGTGGAAAAATCGCCCTCTCCATGGTACAGCGGCGAGTGGGGATGGGTTCTTCAAGGAATAGTGCCCATCGAGCCAATCCCCTGGGTAGGCGGCTTGAGCCTCTGGGACTGCAAGTTCAGGTACCGGCCACTGCATCGAAAAATGTGAACAGAGTGGAATGGGGCCGTTTCGAACCGTAAAATGTGAATGCGACTTTGTAATTTCTCTTATCACTCATTATTCTGTGAACTATGAGCGATTTGAAGTCAAATAACGAAATGCGAATTTTCCGCGGTCTTACCAAGAAATATCGGCCGGAGGAGGTCGGGAAGGGCAAGGAAGGACCATTCATCGGGACGGATTTCACCGATTGCTCTTACAGCGCGCTCCAGTTGGCGCGCGGGAGCCGTGGCGAGGTTTTAGTCTTGGATATTCTGGCCGATGCCATGGAGTTCCTGAACTCCAAGAGGTTTCGAGTGACCGAGGCATTATGGTTCACTGGTGACTCTGGCCCCAGGCGCTACATAGTATGGGGAAGGTTCGATGACTTTTTGGTGGCTGAGATCCCGGCGAAGAAACTCCCGGCTCAGGTCCGATGAAAAGGCATCGTCACGCAGCCAGACGAGTACAAATCTTGGCTGCTTCGTGACTACATTGAGAAGCGGATCAATGGCCATGATAGAATTTCACAAGATCTGGATCGAGCAATGTGATGCAACTGAGGGCCTCAGAGAGGATTTTGGCGAGGAAAAGGCGATCCGTTACCTGATCGGAGAAAAATTCTTGAATTTCATCAAGGCGAGCGACAGCCGGCCTGAGTTCAGCCAGGAACTGCCGAAATTCGCCGCCCGGGTCAAGGAAATCTTCGAACCGCACGAGATCGCTGAGTTTCTCGATAAGCTGCTCCAGGAAGGAGCCGCCGATCCCGCTGAGGAATGGGTGTTCGACGATTTTGAAGATGCCGAACTCGAGCAGCGCGACATGGTCAGCGAGGCTGAAAAGATTGTCCGGATCGAGCGTGCAAAAGAACTGCTTTTACAATGAGCTTCCCCCGGCCCTGCCGGAGCCATCGGCTTCGCCTTGACCGGCGGCGGCGGAGAGGTCAAGGCGGCCGGCCGGATTCAGGATCAGGAGGGGCGGCTCGAGCGGGCTTGCCGGGCGGTTTTTTCGGGAATGCGGCCGAGCCCCGAGGACCCGAAAACGGCTTCTGGAGCAGCCCCAGAACCTTCCATGCCAGCGATGGCACGGCGTAGCGGCTTCCCAGCTCCTCCGGCCGGGCCCAGCGCCAGGCGAGGTGGGGGACGCGGCCGGGTCGCGTTTTTGAAGCCGGCGATGGATGGCCGTCGACTTCGCCCCTCCAGACGTGCAGGGTGATCTTGCGGAAGGTGATGGAGTGGCGGGCGCTTCCCAAGCGGCAGGAAATGCGGATGGCGGCGCCCCAGCGCGCCCGGATGGCCTCGGAGAGCTGGTATGGCGGCTGCTCCGGATCTTCCACCTCCAAGGCGGGAAAATTCCACAGGCCGCGAAGGTACGCCGGTTGGCCTCCCTCCAGGGCCGGGGGGCGATTCTCGAGGAGCAGTTTGCCGTCTCGCTCGATGACCAGCACCGCCAGGGACACGGGCACCGTTTTTTTGGCCGGCTTCTTTTCGGGGAACCGCTCCGGCTGTCCCCGCCGGCGCGCCCGGCAAAGGCCGGCCAGGGGGCAGTCGAGGCACCGCGGCCCCAGGGGGAGGCAAATCAGGGCTCCCAGCTCCATCAGCGCCTGGTTGAAGTCGCCGGCCCTGCCGGCCGGAATCAAGCCTCTGGCCTCCTCGCGCAGCCGGCGAACGTTGGCGCTCTGGCGCGGGTTGCCGGGGAGCGCGAGCAGCCGGGTCAGCACTCGCTCGACATTGCCGTCCAGGACCGGCTCCGGCAGGTTGAACGCGAGGCTGAGGACGGCCCCGGCGGTGTAGGGGCCAATGCCGGGCAGGGCAAGGACTTGGTCCCGATCCCTGGGGAACTGGCCCCCGTGCTCGCTCGAGATTTTCCGGGCCGCGGCATGGAGGTCCCGCGCCCGGCGGTAATATCCCAGTCCGGACCACAGCGGCAGCACCTCCTCGAGGCGGGCTCGAGCCAGGTCGGCCAGCTCCGGAAAACGGCTCAGGAAGCGCTGATAGTAGGGAATGACCGTATCCACCTGGGTCTGCTGCAGCATCACCTCGGAAACCCACACCCGGTAAGGGGTGGGGTCCCGCCTCCAGGGCAAGTCGCGGCGGTGGACCTCATACCAGGCCAAGAGCTTCTGGGGCATTTCCGAAGAAATCAAAGACATGAAAAATTCCGTTAATCTCCCATCCTCAAAATGCCGATAACGTTTTTAGCATGGTTAAAATTATTGTACAGAATTTTGACGGGATTTTCCGGATGACCCCGGGCCAAGCGGCGCCTTAGGAATTTTTTGATATGGGCAATCACCAGGCCTTTGGAATGCTGCTTCTGGCGGGTGGAATCTTCATCCTCGGCTTCCTTGCCAAGCTCTGGTCCCACACCCGGAGGGATCCGCGCTGGATCCTGCGCGGGGAGATCGGCAGCGTGCTCGGGGAGCATCTGGGGCCGGCGGCCGTAAACCTGATGAATGCCCTCCTCCTGGTTCTGGGGGCCTTGCTGGGCGGGGGGGCGCTCAGCGTGGGCTTTTTGCTTTTGCACTGGATTTAGATCTTCCTCCGCAACTTCTCCGCAAGAGGCGGAGAAGTTGCGGATAGCTCGGTTGCGGGCGAAGCCCGCATTATACCGTCAAGCGCCGGGGCGGTTTGGCCAGACCGGTTCTCTCTGTTCTCAAAGCTCACCAGCGGTTAAAATGCTTATCTTTCCCGAAAATTGCCCTTTCCAGATGCCGACCTGGAAAAGGCAAGATAAAGACGAGACGCCGTGGATAAAAATCACCCTGCTTTCGATAATCCGGCCGAATGGTACAACCAGGCCGTGGAAGCCTTCAACCGCGGCGAGCTGGCGGAAGCGGTAAGCTGCCTGCGAGCCGGCTTTTTTGGGAACATTTACGTCCCCCCCTCGCTCCTGGGCGAGGAGAGCCAGATGCAGAGCATATGGCATTTCAGCCCCCTCGCCGAGCCTCCGGCAGCGGAAGAATATACGGCCCGCTACCGCAGCTTGTGGCTGGAAAATCCGCAAGCCTTGCCTTTTCTCAGGCAAGTGTGGAGCGATCCGCTGGTGCGGAATGAGTTGAAGAGCTACGTCAATCTCTGCAAGAGCCTAAATCAAACGGGGGAGCCGCAGCGCCGGCAGGATCTTCTCAAGGAGCGGGAGCGGTTCATCAATCCGGAGCGCATCAAGCGCACTCAATCTGAAATCCTGCAGCGCCTCTCCAAGTCCAGCTTGAATCCCCCGGTGGAGCGGCCGTTTCTTGGGCTGGTCATGCTCTCGGCCGCTAATCCGGCGGAATCCCTGCAGTTTTTCCGGAAGCTCTTCGGCCTGGAGCCGGTGCGGACGAGTGAAATCGCCGGCGGCTATGCCGAGTTTGACCTCCACGGCGTCCGCATCGCCATTCATGGGTACAGTCAGCATGGCCACGGCGATCCCTACCGGCTCGGCCCGCCGCCCAAATCTTTCGGGTGGGGGGCATTTTTTGTGATTCGGGTGAAGGATTTTGACCGATATTACCAAAACGCCCTTAACGCTGGTTTTGAGATTCTGGATAGCGATCTGGAAATGAAAGGGCTGCGTTTTTTTGTCGTCAAAGATCCTTCCGGTTATGTTTTTGAGATAACCGAGGAGGAGTTGCGGGGCCTGAGCGGGCCGTAAAGGGATAAAATCGTGGTGGAAGATCCCGAAAACAGTTCATTTTCCTCGGCCGTGGAAGCTGGCAAGGGAGGAGCGACCTCGGTGCTGATCCAAGAACCGGCGAAAGGCGGCGAGCTGGCGGCCGGCGGGCAGGAGAAGCTGAAGCCCATCCTCCACAACCTGCTCATGTCCTGGGTGCAGGACACCGGCGAGTATGTGGTGGTGCTGGATCGGGAGCAGAAGATCACCTGGTCCAACCAGGCTTTCCGGACCGTCTTCCCGGAAGCGGGGGTTGGGGTCCCCTTCAATTTGTTCCTCAGCCGCAGCTCCGCCGACGCCTTCAAGAAAGCCTTGCAAGCCGGCAGCCCCCAAAGCATCGACATCGAGCTCCACCACCCGATCCCGAGCGGCATGAAAGTGGTCACCTACCGGTTCGTGGACATCGGCATCGGCTTTCTGTTTGGGGTCGGAAACGACCGCAGCCGGGAAATGGAGGTGGTCACTCAGATGGCCGTGCTTATCGAGGAGCTGGAGCATGAAATCGTCGAGCGCGTCCGGCTGGCCCAGCGGCTTGAAGAGCTGGCCATCACCGATGCCTTGACCGGGGTCAACAACCGCCGCCACTTTGACAAGGTCTTTCACCAGGAGTGGAACCGCTGGCAGCGCTACGGCTCCCAGTTTGGGCTGCTGATCGTCGACATCGACCATTTCAAGAACGTCAACGACACTCTCGGGCATCAAGCCGGCGATGAGGTTCTCAAACAGGTGGGGGCGGTGCTGCGGCAGGAAGTCCGCACGGAAGATACGGTGGCCCGCTATGGCGGCGAGGAGTTCGCCATCCTGGCGATCGGGGTGGACAGCAAAGGCGCCGCCGAGCTGGCGGAGCGCCTCCTCCACAAGATTCACCAGACGGCCATGCCGGTCCCGGGAAATCGAGTGACCGTGAGCATTGGCCTGGCCACTCCTGAAAAGGCCAAGCCCGCCAATCCGGAGCATCTCCTGCGCATGGCCGATATCGCCCTCTACCGGGCCAAGGAAAACGGCCGGGACAGGGTGGAAGTCTATTAAAATTTTTATTCTCTTTCCCTTCCCTACCAATTAAGATTCCCGATATCGTTCTTTCCTCCTGATTTACGACCGCTTGACAATTTGTTTGCCATGAAAAGATCCGATGCCGCTGTTTTCTTTGCCCTCGTAATTCTCCTGCTCATCCCCCAGCCCGCCTTCTCCGACCTCCAGTCTGCCGTTGACCGCTACCTGACCCTCAAGGCCCAGCTCAAGAAGACCCCGCGCGGTAAAAGGGAGGAGTTCATCAAGAAGGAGATCCAGCCCAAGCTGATGGAAATCGGCAAGCTGGACACGGTGGAAAGCCTGGCTTTTCTGCAGCAAGAGTTCAGCAGCGCCGATCCGGACGCGGCCGTGGTCTTCCCACCGGCCATTCTCGCCAACTCCAGCAACAAGGCATTCGAGGTTTTGCTCGGCGGCTTCGGCAAGCGGCCGCCGGCGGTGCGGGTGGAAGTCCTCAATCTCCTGGAGTCGTCGAAGCGCGACCTCCAGCCGATAGAAACGGCGCTGCTGGATCTCCTCCAGACTGAAAAGCAGCCGGAGGTCTACCGCAAGCTCCCGAAAGTCGTGGGCAAGCTCGATTCGGTCCCGGCCGCCAGGGCGCTTCTCCTGGCGCTGCGAGCCGAGCCGCACGGCCCGGGGGGAGGCAAGGCGGGCGAGGCCGATCAGGAGTTCAACCGCGGCGTGCTCGAGGCGCTGCGCGGCGCCAAGAACGAGGCGGTCAAAAAATGGCTGGCCGGCGAGGCCTTCCAGAACGCCCCGCCGGCGCGCCAGAAGATCCTGGCCCGGCTGGCCGGCGATTTGAAGCTGGCGGAAGCCCGCCCCAAGGTGATCGAGCTCTTCCAGGAAAACGACGATGAGGTCGTTTCCGCCGCCGTCGAGGCGCTGGAGAAGATCGGTTTCGGGAGCGACCTCGACAAGGTCGCCGGCCTCTTCAAGAGGGGGAACCGCTGGGGCAACTCGGTGCGCATCCAGGTCCTCGACGCGCTGGCGGCCTCCGGTGACGAGAAGGCTTTGCAGGTGGTGCTGGAATCCGCCAGGTCGAGCGATCCAGAGTTCCGCGCCATCGCCATGGGGAGCTTGAGCCGGTCTCAGAAGAGCCCGGCAGCCGTGGAATCGCTGCTTGAAGGCCTGAAAGACTCCGCCCCGGAAGTCCGCAACGCGGCGCTGCGCTCCCTGGGCCGCTTCCGGGTGAAGGCCATGGTTCCGGGGCTGATCGAGTTCATCGGCCGCGAGCATGAGGAAAAGCTGCGCCTTGCGGCCTTGAAGTTCCTCATCAGCATCACCAACAAGAACATGGGCTTCGAGGTGGCCGACTGGAGGAAATGGTGGGATGCCGCTCAAAGGTCCTTCGAGTTCCCCAAGGAGGAGAAGTCCATCACCTCGGTAAAAACCTACGATCTCAAGTACTTCGGCATCGAGGTCACTTCCAAGCAGCTCGCCTTCCTGGCGGATGTCTCCGGCAGCATGCTGGAGACGGTCGAGGTGACGGTACGTTCCGAAGGTGAGAAGGACGGCGGCGAGGAGAAGGGGAAGACCTCGCCCGTCGGCGGAGGCGAAGGGAAGAAGGAGGGCGGGAAAGCCGCCGGCGGGGTCAAGACCAAGGCGAAAAAAATCGACGTTCTCAAGAAGGAGCTGACGCGGGTGCTCGAAAAGCTGCCTGGCGAAACGTCGGTGAATATCGTCTACTTCCACGCCAACTTCAGCGCCTGGAAGAAAACCCTCCATCCCCTGGCCGGATCGGGGCGCCGAGAGGCCATTGCCTTCGTGCAAGATCTCAAGAACGGCAGCGGCACCAATGTCTTCGACACCCTGGAGTTCGCCCTCGCCGACAAGCGGGTCGACACCATTTACCTCTTGACCGATGGCCTGCCGACGCGCGGCAAGTACACCGATCCGGCGGCGATCTTGCGCCAGGTGAAGATCCTTAACCGCATCCGGGGCGCCACCCTCCACTGCATCGCCTTCGGCGAAGAGTCGGACCTGCTCAAGAAGCTGGCCGCGGAAAACCACGGCAGCTACCGCTTTGTAAACAGTTACTAAAGTCTTTTTCTTTCCTTCTCACTCTTCGTGTCTTCGCGCCTTCGTGGTTCAATTCTTCCCCACGAAGGGCGAGACCAGCCATCCTTCTGCATCAAACTCGAGCGGCCGCGGGTCGCCCATCACCTTCAAGTCCCGGCGCTGGCCGGCCTCGCTCAGAAAGGCCTCGGAAAGGTAGACCTCCTCCAGGGAAAGGGTGTCGCGGATGTAGGCCAGGCGCGGCCCGTCCGGGCGGCGCTTCGAGGTCTTCAAGGCCACGGCAATGGCCTCCCGGTCGTTGGGAAGGACGATCGGGGGCTTGGCCCCCAAGGGGGAGCAGGCCGTGAAGGCGTTGAGCTGGGTGACCTGGTGGTTCACCTTGGCCATGAAGCGGGGCGTGGCGAACTCGAAGAGCCCCATGCCGACGGCGTTGCCGTCGCTCTCATCCGTCAGGGTGCGGACGAAAATGCGGGCGATCGAGGGCATGCCCTCGATCCAGGGCTTCCCCTGCACGAAGCCGTAAACGCAGCGGCCGATGATGTTGGTGTCGAGGCCGGCGCCTGAGATGTTCTTCCCCATCTGATCGCAGACCAGGAGGTCGAACTCCTGGAACGGCAGGCGCCCCATGAGCTGGTAGGCCTCCTTGAGCAGGCGCTCCTCCTCCTCGAGCATCCGGGCAGCCGGCACGCCGGCGATCCTGGCGGTTTCATGGTAGGCGTTCTCGAGAATCGCCAGGCCGCCGAGGATCTTTCCGGTCTCGAGGATCTTCTCCACCGCCGAGCGGATGGCGACCCCCAGGCCGAGGTCGTGGAGGTGGCTGTGGTACTCGGAGGCCCCTTCGAGCTTGCCGAGGCCGATGCCGCAGATCTTGGTGAGGCCGCTCTCGATGGGCCCCTTGTAGTCGGTGTGCGGCTTCACCCGGTTCATCAGCAGGACCCCGTCCGCCTCGAGGGCGGTTTCGGCGAGGAAGGCCTCGACCCCCCTGGCCGTCCGGCCGAGGGAGCGGGTCTTCATCTCGGCCCGCACCGGGCAGCCCATGGCCTCCTCGGTCACCCCGTAATGGGCGATCAAGGCGCGCTGGCCCTCGGCGGTGGCGCCGCCGTGGCTGCCCATGGCCGGAATGATGAAAGGCCGAGCTTCCCGCGACTTGAAGAAATCGACGGCCGCCCGGGCGAGGGCGGCGATATTGGCGATGCCGCGGCTGCCGACGGTGATGCCGATGCGGGCGCCGGGCTGGAGGCTGCCGGCGGGAAAGATCCGCGCCAGCTCGCCCTTCACGGCCGCTTCCAGGTTGTCGACGCGCGGCCGCTGGAAGCGCTGCCGCGCCAGGAACACGCGGGGAATTTCTTGGGTATTTTTCATGAGATCATTATAAAATCTGGACCGTTTTTTAAAACGGTGATTTTTATTCATGACCGCCGTCCCAGAAGCCGAAATCCTCGCTCGGATCCGATCCCTGCAAGCGCGGTTCGCGGCCGCCTCGCCGCCGGTCGATGCCGCCCTCATCTTGCAAAGCCTCGACCTTTACTATTTCGCGGGCACCATCCAGAACTGCCACCTGCTGGTCCCCCGAGAGGGCCGGCCGCGGCTCCTGGTGCGCAAGGTGCTCGAGCGCGCCCGCGCCGACTCGCCGCTCGAGGATGTCCGGCCCATGACCAGCTTGAAGGCGCTGCCCGGCGAGATCCGTTCGCTGTGCGGCCCGCCGCCGTGGCGCCTCGGCATGGAGCTCGACGTCCTCCCCGTCCTGCTCTTCAACCAGTACCTCGAGCTCCTGGGCGGCCAGGGCCAGGTCGAGGTCGCGGACCTCTCCAGACCCATCCTCGAGATCCGCTCGGTGAAGAGCGAATGGGAGATCGGCCAGATCCGCGCCGCCGCCCGCATCAACGACCGCCTCTATCGGGATCTGCCGGAGCTTCTGGGCGAGAACCTCTCCACCGGCGAGCTGCAAGCGGTCCTTGACGCGCGCGCCCGCCTGGCGGGGCACCTTGGGGCGGTGCGCATGCGCGGCTTCAACATGGAATGCCTGCTCGGCGTGGTGGTCTCGGGCCCCAGCGGCGCCGCCCCGGGGCACGGGCAGTTTCCCATCGGCGGCACCGGCCCCCACCCGGCACTGGCCCTCGGCGGCGACGCCCGGAAGATCGAGCGCGACCGGCCGGTGGTCTTCGACTACCTGGCCAACGCCACCGGCTACCACCACGACCAGACGCGCATGGCCGTGATCGGCAGGCTCCCTGAGGAGGCCGAGCGGATCTACGGCGAGATGCAAGGGTTGCTGCGGCTGGTGGAGAAACGGCTGGTCCCGGGGGCGGTCCCCTCGCAAATTTACGAGGAGGCGCTCGCCCGGGCTAAGGAGCGCGGCCTGGAGGCGGGCTTCCTCGGCCCCCCCGGGCACGCGGTGGGCTTCGTGGGCCACGGCCTCGGCCTCGAGGTCAATGAAATTCCCGTCCTCGCCCGCCGCTTCGTTGCGCCCTTGGCGGCGGGGACGGTGCTCGCTGTAGAGCCGAAGTTCACCCATCCCGAGCTGGGCGTGATCGGCCTCGAGAACACCTACGCGGTGAGGGCAGGGCAGCCGGAAAACCTCTCCCTCAGCCCGGAGGAGGTCATCGTGGTGAGGTGAGGCGGCCGGAGTTTTACCCGCCGGCGGCCCCCTCCGCCTCGATCTCCACCCGCGTGGCCTCCGCCCCGGCCATGACGGCGACATTCTCCAGGCGCGCCGCCGTTTTGCCGTCCCGTTCGATCCAGAGGTCGTAGATCCCCTCGGGGACGTTGGGGCAGCGGAACTCGAGGGTCCGGGCGGAGAAGCGGTAAACCAGGGTTTCCTCGCCGCCGGCCGCCTCGCCGCCCGTCACCTCTCCTGTCCGCGCCGCCGGCTCCAGGCGGACCTGGAAGGGGCGCGCCGGCCCCGCCGTCTTGAGGACTCCCTGGAGCGATCCCAGGGCCGGCAGGACGAGCTCTCGATCCCCCGTGCCCGTGGCGACGCCCTCCAGGGCGCGCTCGCCGGTCCGCCAGGTGCCGGCCCGCAGCCGGTAGGTTCCTTCCGGAATGCCCTCGAAGGAGAACCGGCCCTGTTCATCGGTCTGGGCCGAGAAGCGCCGGTCTCCGAGGAGGAGGTTGACCGGCGCGCGCGCCGCCGGCCGGCGCTGAGCCCCGAGCACCCGGCCGACGATGGAGCCGGGCTCTTTCTTCAGGTTGACGGTGAGGGCAGCCGGCGCCTCCGGACCGCCGACCTCGAGCCCTTCGAGATGCGCGTGCCCTTGGGGGCCGCCATCGGCGCTCAGGATGTATGCGCCGGGAGGGAGATGGGGGAAGCGGAAGCGGCCGCCGCTCACGGTGTTGAGGTCCCGCCGCGCCGGCCCCTTGAGGCTCATCCGGACGCCGGCGGCGGCCTGGCCGGCGGCGTCGAGAACCTGGCCGGCGAGCTCGCCGCCCGGGCTCAGGATGAGCTCATACGCGCCCGCCGGCCCGCCGCGCTCCAGCTCGGCGACCGGAACCTCCCGCTTGAGCGGGACGTGGTCGCGATGGCTCACCTCCAGGACCGCCACCGCGTCGATGCCATCATCGGGCGCCGGCAGGCCGCTCAGGGAGGCCAGACCGGAGCCATCGGTCTTCGTGCTCTTTCCGCCGGAAAGTGCCACGGCTCGAGGTGAGCTAGCTTTGGGAGCAAAGCGGATGACGGCATCTGAGATCGGTTGCAGCGAAGAATCGACGGCGCGGACGGGAATAGGGCGATCGGCTTCCAGAATGAGGGTAATGAGGCCGGCCGGAGGCACCTGGATCTCCCTGCCGGCCGGTGCCCGATAGCCCGCCAGCACGGCCTGAAGGATCCAGGGCCCCTCGAGAAGGCCAGAAAAGACAAAGGCTCCATCGGCGGCGCTCAGGGCGCGCCGGGAGTCCAGCCCCGCCCCGGCGGCGCGGCTCAAGCGCAGCTGCGCCCCGGCGAGGGGCTGGCCGGCGGCATCGGCGACCCGGCCTTCGAGGGCCAGGCCGCGCTCGAGACCGATGGCGACTGGGGGGCCTTCCGGTTCCTCCGGCCCCTCCATTCCCTCGGTCGCCTCCACCCGCCGGACATCGGGCAGATAGCCGGGGGCGCGGGTGTGGAGGATGAGCGCCCCGCCGGGAAGACCGCGCAGGCGGAACCGCCCCTCGCCGTCGGTGGTCGCCTGGCGGACTGAAATGGAGCCCCTCGACTCCAGGCGGAAGGCCGCCGGCAGGTGGGGGAGCGGCTTCCCCGACTCCACCTCGAGGAGGAGGCCGTTCAACACCCGCCCCGGCGCGTCCGGATGGCCGGCGGCGGCGCCGGGGGGGGCCTCTTTTTCAGCGGAGGCTTGGGGACTGACACGGCTTGCGGCCCGGACCCCTTTCCGCACCAGCGGCACCTGTTCTAGCCGGGGCGGGCTGGCGGAGCGGCCGGAGATATCCCGTGGGGAGGCCAGCTTCGGCGCCGCCTCGGAGCGGCCCGCCGGCGACACCGCGGGATCCCCGCCGGCCGGGCGGCCACGCCCGATGAGGAGCGCGATCGAGCCGGCGGCCAGCGCCAGGATCACGAGAGCGGCTAGGCCGAGAAGTCGGCGCGGCGTCATGGAATGCTCCTTCCCCTCACGGCCCCGGCCCCCAACTCCCTTCGATGAGGAGGCCGATGGCGCCGCTCTCGGCTTCGAGGGCGAACTCCGGCGTCTCGAACCGGTCGAAGACGAAGGGCGGGATCGCCGGGTTGTCGGAATTGAAGAGGTAGACGTTGGCTTCCTGGGGCGTCCAGCTCAGCCCCGGAACATCGTAGGAGTAGTAACCGACGAAGTACTGGTCGGTCAGGCTGGCCGGCATCGAGCAGAGGCAATCCCAGCCGCCGCTTCCATCCGGTGGAGCGTTGGCAATGCCGATGTTGACGACCGAGAAGGCCGGGCCGTCGGTATGGTTCTGGATGAGGGGGGCGAAGAAAAGGTCGCCGCCGATGTCGTTGGTGAGGACGTAGCTGGAGACCTGCCCTGCCGGCGTGGTGTCCGGCGCGAAAATGCCGCTCAAGATTTCACCCATCTCCACGCCGCCGGCCGTTGGGGGCAGGCTTTCAAAGGCCAGCTCGAAGCCGGCGAGGGCAGCGACCTCCCCCGTTTCGGTCCCCTTGACCACGAGGGTGGTCTCGGTCCTGAAGCCGTCGGTGGAGAGGCGGATCTTCATGTCGATGAGGAGGTCGTTCATGACCGCCACCAGCACCTCGCCGGGGCCGATCGGCGGGCTGCCGGCGAAGCAGGAGACGGCAGGGATCCCGGTAGAGCCATCGGAGATCTGGAGGTCGCCGGGGAGGAGGCTGGCGCAGTCGCCCACCAGGCCGATGATGGCGGTGCCGATCTCGAGGCCGGTGATGCTTCCATCGGCCAGCAGCTCGCCGGAAAAGATCGCCACCTGGTGGAGCTCGCAGGTCTGGCCTTGCGGGCCGTCCTGCAGGGACTTGAAGGCCGTGTAGACGGTGAAGAAATCGCCGCTCGCCTCGATGAAGGAGGCGGCGCCGGCATCGAGGAAGGTCGGGTCGTCGATGCTGACGTCGAGGACGGCGCCGGAAGGCGTTCCGAAGCAAAAGTCGGCGGTGGCGCCGTCGCCGGCATTCGATCCGGGAAAGGTGGTGATGGTGACCGAGCCCGAAAATGAGTAGGTGCCCGAGACGTTGGGGGCGGAGGAGCTGCCGCTGTAGCGGTGCAGGCCGTTCGCGAGCAGGTCCTGGACCTCGATGAGCTCGAGGTAGGCGGCAATGGATTGCAGGTCGCTGGCCACGACCCCCTGCACGTCGACCACGATGGTGGTGCGGCGGTGGCGGTGGCAGGCGGGGAGGAGGAGCAAGGCGGTGAAAAGCAGCAGGACTCTTCTTGAGTTTGATCCGATCCGGTTCATAATCCTCGTCGCGGTTAAAAAGCCTTGATCTTACGATGTTACACCCTGTCCTTGGTTTGGACGAGGGGAAAGACCGTTTATTCAGTCGAGACCGGAGATAGAATAACCCCATGACCCCGCAAGAGCTAGGTTTACGTCAAAAATCGCTTTCCCAGGCTGCCCCCGGAATCCCGGTCCGGCTGCGAAAACGGCTCTTCGTTCTCATGGGATTGGCCCGCGAATGGGACTTGCGCTTTGAAAACCTGCTGCGCACCGGCAGCCTCGGGAAGTGGTACAGCTCGGTCGGCAACGAGGCCGTGACGGTGGCCGCCGCCGCAGCCCTGGCGCCGGGCGATGCCCTGGTGACGCTGCATCGCGATGTGGGGGCCTTGCTGGCGCGGTTCGTCGATCCCGAGGCGCTCTTTCCGGAGGTTTTCGAGGGGGGGGGCGCCGGTCCTGGGGATCCGGTCCGCCGTCGCGAGGCCGAGGAGTACCTCTACCGCCTGGCCTGCCAGATGCTGGGGAAGGCGGAGGGCTTCACGCAGGGTTTCGACCGCTCCTACCACTTCGGCTGGATCGATGAGGCCCGGCGGCAGATCCACGTCGGCATGATCAGCCACCTGGGGGCGATGGTGCCGGTGGCGGCGGGACTGGCCCTGGCCCTGTCGCTCCGCGGCCAGGGCGGCGTGGCGCTCAACTTCATCGGCGACGGCGCCACCTCGACCGGCGACTTTCACGAGGGCCTGAACATGGCGGCGGTGTGGAAGCTGCCCCTGGTCCTGGTGATCGAGAACAACCGCTACGCCTTTTCGACGTCCCGCGAGGAGCAGTACGCCTGCCGCCATCTGGCCGACCGGGCCATCGGCTACGGCATTCCGGGGCGGGTGGTCGACGGCAACGATCCCGTGGAAGTCTACCTGGCGGTGCAGGAGGCGGCGGAGCGGGCGCGCCGCGGCGAGGGGCCCACCCTCCTAGAGGCCGAGGTGGGGCGCCTGCGCGGCCACGCCGAGGGGGATGGGTCGATCGAGGTGGTTGCGGAGGAGGAGCTCGAGCGCTACCGCGGCGAGGATCCGGTCCCCGCCTTTGAGCGCCGACTGGCGGCGGAGGGAGCGCTCTCCGCGGAGCAGGCGAGGGACCTGTCCGGCGGTTTGAAGAGCCTCCTCATCGGCATCACCGATCGGGCGAGAAGCGCCCGGGAACCGGACCCGCGGGCGGCGCTCCCCCATCGGCGGGTATTCGCGGCGGCGAGCACCGAGCTCGAGGCGCCCGAGCGTCCGTGCCTCGCTGCGGCCGCGCCGGCCGGCCGGCGCGCCGAGGAGGGGGGGGCCACCTATCTCGAGGCGATCTCCCGCGCCCTGCGCGAGGAGATGCGCCGCGATCCGGCGGTGCTGCTCATGGGCCAGGACATCGCCGCGTTCGGCGGCGCCTTCAAAGCGACCGAGGATTTCGTCGAGGAGTTCGGCAAAAACCGCGTGCGCAACACGCCCATCGCCGAGTCGGGCGCCATCGGCATCGCCGTGGGGGCGGCGCTCCTGGGATACCGGCCGGTGGTGGAGATGCAGTTCGCCGATTTCATCTCCTGCGGCTTCAACCAGGTGGTCAACATGGCCGCCAAGCTCCTTTACCGCTGGGAACGGAGCGTCCCCATCACCATCCGCTGCCCCTGCGGCGGGGGGACCGGGGCGGGGCCGTTCCACTCCCAGAATCCCGAGGCCTGGTTCACGCACGTGGCCGGCCTCAAGGTGGCGGCGCCGGCCTTTCCGCACGATGCCCTGGGGCTCCTCAAGGCGGCGATCCGAGATCCCAACCCGGTGCTCTTCTTCGAGCACAAGCATCTCTACCGGCGCAGCCGCGAGCCGCTGCCGGAAGGAGAGGTGCTGGTGCCGCTCGGCCGCGCCCGCATCGCGCGGCGGGGGGCCCATCTCACCGCCATCGCCTACGGCTGGATGGTGCACCGCGCCCTGGAGGCGGCGGAGCTGGCGGCCGGCGAGGGGATCGACGTCGAGGTGGTCGACCTGCGCACCCTCATTCCGCTGGATGAGGAGACGGTCTTCGGCTCGGTGCGCCGCACTTCCAAGGCGGTGGTCCTTCACGAGGCCCCGCTGACCGGCGGCTTCGGCGCCGAGGTCGCCGCCCGCCTCGCCGGGCAGGTTTTCGAGCACCTGGACGGACCGGTGCGCCGGGTGGCGTTTCCGGATGTCCCCGTTCCCTTCCACAAGGACCTGGAGGCCGCCTGCCTTCCCAGCGCCGAGACCATCCTCGCCGCTTTCAGAGAGCTGCATTATTACTGAAAGGAGATCCCATGTCCTCGCCGCCGCGCCCGCCCAACCGCCTCGTTCACGAGACCAGCCCCTACCTCCTCCAGCACGCCTACAATCCCGTCCAGTGGCTGCCGTGGGGCGAGGAGGCCTTCCGCAAGGCGCGTGAAGAAGACAAGCCCATCTTCCTCTCGGTCGGCTACTCCTCGTGCCACTGGTGCCACGTCATGGAGGAGGAGTCCTTCGAGGACGAGGACATCGCCCGGATCCTCAACGAGCGCTTCGTGCCGGTGAAGGTCGACCGCGAGGAGCGCCCCGACGTCGATGCCATCTACATGTCCGCGGTGCAGATGATCAGCGGCTCGGGCGGCTGGCCGATGAGCGTCTTCCTGGCGCCGGACCTGAAGCCCTTTTACGGCGGCACGTACTTCCCGCCGGAATCGAGGTACGGCCGCATCGGCTTCAAGGAGCTGCTCGGGCGACTCTCCGAGCTGTACCGCACCCAGCGCGGCAAGGTCGCCGAGGTCTCCGAGGAGCTCGCCGGCCGCCTGCGGCAGCTGGGGCTAGCGGTCGAGGGCCGGGAGCTGCCGGGCCCCGGGGCGCTGGAGGCGGCCTTCCAGCACCTGGGGCAAGTTTTCGATTCCACCTTCGGCGGCTTCGGCGGGGCTCCCAAGTTCCCCCACTCGATCGACCTCATGGTGCTCCTGCGCCACCACCGCCGCAGCGGGGCCAAGCTGGCCCTCGACATGGCGCTCCTCACCCTGCGCCGCATGGCGCAAGGGGGCATGTACGACCGGATCGGCGGCGGCTTCCACCGCTACTCCGTCGACCGCCAGTGGCTGGTGCCGCACTTCGAGAAAATGCTCTATGACAACGCCCTCCTCGCCCGCGTTTACCTCGAGGCTTATCAAGCCACCGGGGAGGCGTTCTTCCGCCGCATTGCCGGCGAGGTCCTCGACTACGCCCTCCGCGAGCTGGCCGCCCCCGAGGGGAGCTTCTATTCGGCCACCGATGCGGACAGCGAAGGGGAGGAGGGGAAGTTCTTCGTCTGGACGCCTGACCAGGTGGAGGGAGTCCTGGGGATCGAGACGGCGCGCCTCGCCTGCCTCTACTACAACATCACCATCGGGGGCAACTTCGAGCATGGGACCAGCATTCCACACGTCACCCGAGAGGTGGAGGAGATCGCCGCCGGCATGAAGATGGAGCCGGCGAAGCTCGAGGCCCTTCTCGCCGAGGCGCGGGCCAAGCTTTACGCCGAGCGAGAACGGCGCGTCAAGCCGTTCCGCGATGAAAAAACCATCGCCGCCTGGAACGGCCTGATGGTCTCCGCCCTGGCGCGGGGCTATCAAGCGACCGGCGTGGAGCGCTACCGCCAGGCCGCCGAGAAGGCGGCTAGGTTCCTGGTCGACCAGTGCCGGCAAGGAGAGGCGCTGCTCCGCATCTGGAAGGACGGCCGGGCCAGGATCCCCGGCTTCCTCGACGACTACGCCTATGTGGCCGAGGGCTTGCTGGACCTCTACGAGGCCACTTTCCAGATCGAGTACCTGGAAATCGCGCGGCGGCTCACCAAGAAGCTCCTGGCCGACTTCCTGGACGAGTCCGGCAAGGGCTTTTACTACACCGCCCCCGGCCAGGCCGACCTCATCCACCGCCGCCAGGATCTTTTCGACAACGCCACGCCCTCCGGCAACTGGGTGTCGGCCTTGAATCTCTTGCGCCTGGAGCGCTTGACCGGCGAAAAGAGCTGCCGCGATCAGGCGGTGAAGCTGCTCGAAGGCATCGGGACGCTTCTCGAGCGGGCGCCCATGGGCTTCGCCTCGGCGCTCCTGGCGGTCGATTTCCTGAGCGGCCCGCCCCTCGAGATCGCCGTCCTGGGCGACCCCGCGAGCCCTTCCACCCGCGAGGCGCTGGGAGTCCTCCATCGCCGCTTTCTGCCGAACAAGGTCCTGGCCGGCGCGCCGCGAGAGGTCGACGCCGCCGCGGCCAAGGCGGTGCCGCTCCTCGCCGGCAAGCGTTTGATCGATGGCAAAACGACGGTTTACCTCTGCGAAAACTACGCCTGCAAGGCGCCGGTCACCGATCTGGCGGAACTGGAACGAGAGCTAGGGGCGGCTATCTCTTAACGAATCCATGGCAATCCCTGCACTCCACCCCCAGGGGTTTGTACTGGATGATGAACCGGTTTTCCGCCACCTGCACGCGCGGGTGGCAGTCCTGGCAGGCTACCATGGCATGAACGCCGTCAAGGGGGAATCTCGACTGCCGGTTGTGGTCGAAGTCCAGCTCCTTCCAGGTCGTGGTCGACGGATGGCAGGAGTCGCAAAGCACCTTGCCATCATCCTTGAACTGGCCGAGGTGGACATCGCGATGGCAGGCGGCGCACTCCCGGTCCGTGTTCCGGTACCGGCGAGCGCCCGGAGCGGCGCCGCTCCCCGGCAGCTCCCGATGGCAGCTTTCGCACGCCGCCTGGGCATGGGCGCCGGTGAGGGCGTAGTTGGCCAGCCGCTCATGATCAAAAGGCTGGATCTTGAAAGTGCTGGCATCGCCGCGATGGCATTGGCTGCAGTCGCCGGCCGCCAGCTCCCTCGAAAACTGCCCGCCGTGCGGATCGGCATGGCAGGCCTTGCACTCCCGGGCGGTCGCCGCGAACTGCCGCGTTCCCGCGGCGGCGTTGACCTGGTGGCAGTCCTGGCAGGGGACGGCGGCGTGCGCTCCGGTGAGCGGATAGGTGCCGTGCTGGGCCAGGCCGAACTGGGCGGGCAGAAAATGGGTCCGGGCGTGGCAGTCCAGGCATCCTTTGCCGGCGGCGGCGAACTGGCCCTCGTGGACATCGCGGTGACAGCCTTCGCACTGGCTTTCCCGGCGGCGGTAGGCCGGCAAGGCCGGATCCGGATACCGCGCGGCGAAGGCCCGCTCCGCCGGATGGCACTTCCGGCACTCGACGCGGTCGTGCGGCTTCTCCAGGCGGAAGCCGGTGGCTTCGTGGACCGGGGCGGTGATGAGCTTCAAGGCGGCGCTCCAGGCCGCCGGAATGATGGCATCTGGCGCATCCCGAGAGAACGGAAATCAATCCCGGCGATCCGGGCATGAGCCCGCGAGTACTTGCCGGGCGCCGGATTTTCGAAGGTCAGGTAGACCGTCAATCCGAGGATGGACAGAGTTCCGAAGATGAGGGGGGTTTTGGGATTGAGCAGCATCAGTTGATCCACTGGAAGATCCACAGTTCGCCGTAGCGCATGGCCACGCCGATATGAAAGGCGGCCACCAGCAGCATGACGATGGCGAGCCAGCGGTGAAAGAACCGCCAGGATCCCATCAGGCCGCGCAGCTCGTGGTAGCGGAGCAGCCAGCTCCTCTCGCGGCAGAACTGCTTGAGAAGATCCAGGATACGATGGGTGGCTTGGGGAGTCCGGGCCGGCGCCTCGACCGCCCGCTTCAGTTTCAGGTAGTGCTTCCGGATTTCCCGGTCGCCCCGGAGGATGATGGCCAGGGTGGCGAAGAAGCCCTTCACGGAAAGGGCCCCCGAGGGGGACGGCGGGCCGATTTCCAGCAGCGCCGTGTCCACTCCCAGCTGCTGGAGCCCTTCCCGATGCCGGCTCAAGCGCTGCCGGATTTCCTCAATTTCCATTTCGCGGCCCTCGACGGTGCGGGGGACCCAGGAGTAAATGTATCGCCCGATGAGGCCTGTGGCGATGACGATCAGAAGGGAGGCGAAGGCCAGAATTCCGAGCGCGCTTTTCGGCAGGAAGGCGCTGTGAAACAGGATCAAGGCTCCGGCGATCAGGCCCGTGAAGACGTGCAGGCTCATCCAGGATCGCAGCGGGCCCAGGAACACTAGCTTAAACTTCGCAGTTATTTTTCACATATAGATTTATAACTCTTATAGTATCTGGAATTTTCGTGCGATCCCAGTGCGTCCGGGATCTCAAAAGCACAGATCTAAAAGAAATTCCTTCTGTGGATCGATGGGTGTTAAAAGAGCCTGCGGTCCCACCAGATCTCCCCTCGTGGTGAGGACCGCAGGCTTTAACTGAATTCCTAGTGGAATAATTCCGGATTACGGAATGGCCACCTCGCGGCAGTGGAGGTCGTCGACCGAAAGGTCGAAGCCGGGGATGAAAACTCCCGGCGCCGGGTGAGCTCCCGCCCCGGCAAAGAGGTACATGAGCGAGGCGACCGGATCGGAGATGTCCAGCTGGCCATCGTCATTCGAATCGGCGGCATCCAGGCAGAGCGGCCGGTCCCCGTTCAAGAACAGGAACTCGAGGCTGAAGATGGCATCGCCGATATCCACGGTCAAATCGGCGTTGGAGTCGCCTCTCATGAAGGCCGAGTCAAACTCGCCCAGGACCAGGAACTCATCGATGGGGACGACAGCGCCTCCGCCGCCTGCGGCGGAACCCGATCCCGCCGTTTTATCTTCAGGAGGAGGAACCGTTCCCGAGAGAACGGTCTCTCCGGCGGCGTTGAGGACGGAAATGGCAAGGCCGGTGAGCTCGGTGACCGACGCGGCCCCAAGGGGAAGGGGGTCGCCGTTCTCGGTCTTGAGCTCCAGCTCGGCCTTGCCTTCCTCGTTGGTATTCAGGGTGGCGATGGTCTCGGACTTCGTGCCATCGGCGCTGGTGATGACCAGGCTGTACTCGGCGCCGGCGTCGAGGTGCTCGATCTCCACCTCGAATTCCTCGCCGCCATCCGTGATCTTGGTCTTGGCCTCGAGCTTGGGAGAGTCCTCATCGTCATCCTCATCCTCATCGTCGTCATCGTCATCCTCGCACGAAGCCTTTTCATCGAGGGCCGGAACGGTGCCGCTGAGGATCGTGTTGCCATTGGCATCTTTGACCTCGACCTTGAGGCCGGCCAGGTCGGCGACGCCGGCGGCATCGAACGGCAACCGGTCTCCCTGGCGGAGCTTCAACTCCCCTTTACCCCGGCTCCCGGTGGTGATTTGCCCCGCCGCGTCCGAGGCCCCGGCGTCATTGGTCAGCACCACATCGAAGACGGCGGCGGGAGCGACCCCTCCGATCTCCACCTTGAACTCCTGTTCACCTTCGTCCTCGGTTTCAATTTCGACCTCTCCCCGGGCGGTGGACTGCGGGTCGGCGGCCGCGAGGCAGCTCTTGCCTTCCCGCTCGCCCTCGTGCGGCGGCTCCGGGGGCCTGACCGCCACGGCCGCGATCGTCCCTTTGAGGACCGTCTGGTCGCCGCCATCCGCAACGTTGACCAGAAAGCCTTCCAGCTCGGAAAGGCTGCCCACGCCAAAGGGGATGGCGTCCCCCTTCTTGGTGTCGATCTTCAGCTTTCCATGCCCCCCTCCATTGGTGGTGATGACGCCGAGGGCCTCGCTGGCGTTGGTGGCGGGATTGGTGAGGGTGATCTTGTAAGCCTGGGAAGGCTCGAGGTGCTCCAGCTCCACCTTGATGGTCATGCGGGCGTCCCTTTGAATGAGTTTGATCTCGCCCTCGGCGTCCGGATCAACGGCCGGATCGGGCCGCTCGAGGATGGTCGCGCCCTTGCGGTCCTCGCCGCTCAGGCGGACATCGGGAGTTTTTCCGGCCAGCACCACGGCGCCGGCCGCGTCCCGGACCTCGATGGCGCGGCCAGCGAGCTGGTCGGCGGTCTGGGCGCCCAGAGGAAGTCCATCCTCGGCTTCAACCTCCAGCTCGACCTTGCCTTCCTGGTTGGTTGTGATCGTGGCGATGGAGACCAGGGTCCCGGTGCCGTCATCCAGGAACACCCCGTACTCAGTCGCGGCAGCCAGATGCTCCGCCTTGAGCTCGAACTTGTGGCGCTCGAGTTCAACGATCCCGCGCGCCTCCGGGAGGGCACTTCCCTCCGGAGGGGTGAGCAGGCTCTTGCGGCCGTCATCGGCCAGGAGCAAACCCGAAATCAGCAACGCCCCGAGCAACGTCAACGTTCCCTTGCGCATGGAAATTCCTCCTTTTGGGTCCATGAAATTACGGTTTGACTTTAAACCCGATCCCGCGACAGCACCATAGTTTTGGGATTATATTCCCAAATTATTATTTGTCAACAGGGAAATCCATATTTTTTTAAAAAATTTTTTAAATACCCGGTTTTTTGGTGGTAAAGGGATGTTGTTTTTGACCTGTTTTCATGGGAAACTAACACAATGCTGTTTCTCGGGGGGGGCATTTATCGAGCGCGGTCGCGCTTCGTGAATCGCACGATTTAGAGCTTGACGCGGGATATTTTGGGAATAAAATCCCAAATAATGACCGATCCCGTTCGCACCACCCTTGCCTCCGCGCTCCGCACCCTGCTCCGGCCGCTGGTGCGGATCCTGCTCCGCCATGGCGTGCCGCTGGGAGCGTTCATGGAGTATGCCAAGAAAGTGTACGTCGATGTGGCGCTCAAGGAGTTCGGTATACCCGGACGCAAACCTTCGGTTTCCCGAGCCTCCGTGATCACCGGCCTCACCCGCAAGGAAGTGGCCCGACTCTCCGAGCAGTCCGAGGAATACAATCCGGCGATTTTCGAGAGGTACAACCGCGCCGCTCGAGTGATCACGGGCTGGATCCGCGACAAGAAGTTCATCGACGGCCGCGGCCGGCCCCTGGTGCTGCCCCTGGAAGGGTCTGCGAAGTGCTTCGCCGAACTGGTGCGGCAGTTCAGCGGCGACATGCCGTCGCGAGCGGTGCTCGATGAGCTCCTGCAGGTCGGCGCCGTTGAACGGGTGGGCGAGGATCAGGTGAAGCTGGTGTCTCGAGGCTATGTGCCTCGCGGCGGCGAAGGGGAAAAGGAAGAAAAAATCAAGATCCTTGGCACCGATGTGGCCGATCTGATCGCGACCATCAATCACAACTTGATTCAGGCGCCCGAGCGGGCCTTTTTCCAGCGCAAGGTCGCTTATGACAACCTTCCGGTCGAGTTCCTGCCCAGCCTTCGTGAAAAAGCGAGCCTGCAGTCGCAAGAGCTGCTTGAAGATCTCGATCGTTTGATGTCCAGGCACGATCGGGATGCGAATCCTGAGGCCGAGGGAACCGGACGAAAAAGGGCGGTTCTCGGAATTTATTACTTTGAAGAGGATTTTACCGAAGGTGGAGCTGAAGGGGCCGGTCGAATCCTTCAACCCGGTGGACCGCACTCTCCAGATCCTCGGCGTGGAAATTCCGACGGACGATGAAACCGAGTACGAGGATGAAAACGGCAAGCCTATCCCCGGCGCCGCCGAATTTTTCGGCCGGTTGAAGGTGGGGGACATGGTCGAGGTCAAGGACGAAGCAGACGGCAACGAGTTCCAGATCGACGTGGCGGACGAGGTGGAGTTCGAAGGCTAGAAAATCAGTCACTTTCAGATTCAATGAAGAAGAATATTAACCGCAGAGGACGCAGAGAGCGCAGAGAAGAAAAATAATAAGAACTAAATATTCTTTTTTATTCTTCCTTGGCGCTCTTGGCGTTATATTCTCTTTTTTTCGTCATGCGCCGGGGGTTCGTGGCGCGGGCATGGGCGGTAAGCCTTCCAGGGGGCGGCGCAGCCGCTGCTTGCGGGCGTCGAGGATCATCCAGATGGCCGTTCCCACGATGACCAGGAAGCAGATGAAAAAGACCGGCCGGGCATTGTGGCCGCAGAGATCCATCAGCCAGACGCCGGCGAAGGGGGCGATGGCCCAGCGGAAGCCGGTCATGACGGTGTGGATGCCCAGATAAACCGGCACTTCCTCCTCAGAGCGGGCGTAATACAAGGAGCCGAGCATCCACACCAGGGTCCCGCCGCCCAGGGCGATGCCCCGGCAAATGCGGCCGAGGAACACCCACCCCAGGCTGGGGGCGAAGGCCAGCGCCAGGAGGTCGATGGCGAAGATGAGGTTGAGGATGCCGCGCAGCACCGTCGGCGGGTAGCGGTCGACCAGCTTTCCCCAGGACGTCATGGTCAGCGCCATCAACCCTTGCACCAGGATGACGTTGATCAATGCGAGGTCGAAGTAGTCGGCCTTGAGAACCTCGACGGCATGGATCTGCGTCAGCGGGATGGTCATGATGTTGGCGAAGCCGAAGATCAGGAAGAAGAACTGGTAGCGGCGGAACTCCTTGTCCTCGCGCCAGATTTTCACGAAACGCTGAAGCGTGGTCCAGAGCGACCCGGGCTTGAACTCCTCGAGGTTCTCCTTGACCGGCACCTGCCGGAAGAAGAAGGATCCCAGCAAGCCAAGTAAGGCAATGGCGGGGATCATGGTGTTGATCAAGGCAATGGGGTCGAGGGGCGGCTGGCCGAGGTAGTCGACCAGCCTCAGCCTCTTCTCGTAGCCGGCGCACCAGTCCAGGGCCAGGGACATGGCAGAGGCAACCATAACGGTGATGATGAGCTGGATCTGCCGGTTGCGCCCGACGATGCGGCCGCGCAGATTCGAGGGGTAGTTGAGCCGGTAAATGGTGACGCGCGGAGGGATGATCACCTGCTGCATGATCTGCGCCACGGCGTGGAGGAGGACGAAGCCCAGAGCCAGGCCCGGCCTGAGGAAGAACATGGACGCCAGGCTCAACCGTCCAATCAGCTCCGGCCAGAAGACCAGGGTCACCTTGCGGTGGTAGGTGGCCCAGTGGGCGGTGAAGAGGCAGCAGATCAATCCCAGGCTCTGGCTGCTCGTGCTGAGAGCGATCTCGAAATTGCTGGCATTGAAGCCGCGTTTGGCAATCCCGGGGCCCATCTCGATCACTGCCAGGACGGCCGCGCCCAGGATGCCGGCGGTCAGGTCCAGCCGCAGCGTCCTCGTGGCAGTGGCATCGAGATCCTCCCCGCCCGTGGAGACCGGCTCAACTGGCGTTGAGGCTGGAGGCGGCGCGTTCACAGAATTCGCTTCCGCAGCTCCGCCAGGTAGATGATCGCCTCGATGGGGGTCATCTTCTCGACCTCGAGATGCTTGAGCTCTTTGAGGATGGCTTCATTGGCGTTGATGAACAAATCGAGCTGCACGCAGCTGGCCGGTTCCGCGCTTTCCTCGGCTTTGGATCTCTTGACAGCTTTTTCCGGCCCTTTCATCTTGAGATCCTGCCGGGCGGGCGCGAAAGCGGGCTGACCATGGATGTCCAGCGCTTGATTTTCCAGGTTGATGAGGATCTCCTGCGAACGCTCCAGCACTTCCCTGGGAATGCCGGCCAGCCGGGCGACCTGGATGCCGTAGCTCTTGTCGGTCGTCCCCTCGAGCACCTTGCGAAGGAAGACGATCTCTTCGTTCCATTCCTTGACGCTGAAGGTGAAATTGCGCACTTGCGGGTGGGTGAGGGTGATCTCGGTGAGCTCGTGGTAGTGGGTGGCGAAGAGGGTGCGGGCTTTCAGCTTTTCGCTGATGTGCTCGGTGATGGCCCAGGCCAGGCTCAGGCCATCGAAGGTGCTGGTTCCGCGCCCGACCTCATCGAGGATGATCAAGCTTCGCCCGGTGGCGTTGTTGAGGATGTTCGCGGTTTCCTGCATCTCCACCATGAACGTGCTCTGCCCGCGGGTGATGTCATCCGCGGCCCCCACGCGCGTGAAGATGCGGTCGACCACCCCGATCTCGGCGCGCCCCGCGGGGATGAAGCCGCCGGATTGCGCCAGCAGGACGAGCAGCGCCACCTGGCGTATATAAGTCGACTTCCCGGCCATGTTCGGGCCGGTGAGGACCATGATCGGACTGGAGGAGTCCATGTAAGCGGAATTGGGAACGAA
Organism: Planctomycetota bacterium; assembly: GCA_016209605.1. Taxonomy (GTDB): domain Bacteria; phylum Planctomycetota; class UBA8108; order UBA8108; family JACQVS01; genus JACQVS01. Next base: position 9,281 of record JACQVS010000100.1, on the reverse strand, counting down.
ATCGCCGGGCGGGACCAGCAGCTCGACCACCGGGTGCCGCCCCTCTTCGATCACCAGCCGGTCGCTCTCGTTGACGGCGGGGCGGATGTACCCCCTCTCCAGGGCTGTCCGGGCGAAGGAGAGGACGGCATCGATCTCGGAAACCGCCTGCGCAGCGGTTTGAATCGCCGAAATATGCCTGGCCGCCTTCTCGCGCAACTCGCAAAAAATCTGGTACTCCAGCTCCATGGAGGCCTCGCGGGCGTGGAGGACCTGGTTTTCGTAGTCTTTGAGCTCCGGGGTGATGTAGCGCTCGCAGTTCTTCAAGGTCTGCTTGCGGATGTAATGCGGCGGCACCTTGGCGGCCTGAGCGTTGGTGATCTCGATGTAGTATCCGAACACCCGGTTGTAGCCGACCTTGAGGTTGGGGATTCCCGAGCGCTCCAGCTCCTCTTTCTGGAAGCGGGCGATCCACTGGGTTCCCTCGCTGGCCAGCTGGCGCAGCCGGTCGAGCTCCGGATGGCAGCCTGTCCTGATGAGGCCTCCATCCTTGACGCTCAAAGTCGGCGCCTCCACGAGCGTGGCGGCGATTTCGCGGGCGAGATCGGCGAAGCCCCCCAGGGGCGAAAGGCGGTCCTTGAAGAAGCGGCACTCGCTGTTCCCAAGCGCGGAGGCCACCGGCGGAAGGGCCTCCAGGGAGCGCCCCAGAGCCGCCAGATCGCGGGCGTTGGCGCTGCCGTAGGCGATGCGGGAAGAGAGGCGCTCGAGGTCGTGAATCTCGCGGAGCGACCGCGTGAGAAACCCAACCGGATCGCGGTTCTTGACCAGAAAATCCACCGCCTCCTGGCGATAAACGATCGCCTCCACCTGGCGCAGCGGTTTGAGCAGCCATTCCCGCAGGCGCCGCGCTCCCAGGGAGGTGACGGTCTGGTCCATGCTGGCAAGGAGCGACCCCTGCCGCTCGCCGCGGCATGTTTCGGTGATTTCCAGAGACCGCTGGGTGGCGCGATCCAGCACCATGTGCGCTTGGCTGGGGAAAGGCCGCATGCGGGTAAGGTGCTTGAGGGCGTTCTTTTGCGTCTCGCGCAAGTAATGGAGCAGGCCGCCGGCGGCGCGCACGGCCAGAATGAGCTGCTCGCAGCCGAAGCCTTCCAGGGTGCGGGTGTGGAAGTGTTCGGTGAGGGCTCGATAAGCGGTGTCCTGATCGAAGCACCAGTCGGGCACGCTGCTCATGAAGATCCCCTGGAGCGCGGCCTGCAGCTCCGGATGGTTGGGGAGGTTCTGAAGCAAGCCCTCCGGCAGCAAGCATTCCGCCGGCTGGATGCGCGACACTTCGGTGAGGATGGCGTTGAGGCCAGGGCTTTCCCAGACCAGAAATTCGCCGGTGGTGACGTCGATCCAGGCCAGCCCCACGCCTTTCTCCCCGGGCGACAAGGCGGCGATGAAGTTGTTGGCTTTTTCGCCAATGATCTTCTCGTCGGTGATGGTGCCTGGGGAGATGACCCGAACCACCTCCCGCTCCACCAGGCCGGTGGCCTGCTCCGGATCCTCGACCTGCTCGCAAATCGCCACTTTCCTGCCGGCGTGCAGCAGCTTCGAGAGGTAAGAATCGACCGCGCGCACGGGGACGCCGGCCATGGGGACGCGGTCCCGGTTCTCCTTGTTGCGGGAGGTCAGCGCGATCCCCAGAATCTGGGAAGCGATCCTGGCGTCATCGAAGAACATCTCGTAGAAATCGCCCATGCGAAAAAAGAGGATTTCCGCCGGGTACTTCTCCTTGACCGCCAGGTACTGGCGCATCATCGGCGTGTCGAGAGGGCTCTCCTCGCCTCCGATGCCTTGATTCGCGATCATGAAGAGGATTTTAGGTGAGGAGGCGCGGGTGTCAATCCTCTTCCCCCTCCGCCTTCCCATCGGGGTTCTCAACGAAGATGGAGTCCCAGGCGGCATCGAGAGAGGAAAGGATCTTTTCCGAGGAGAAGTCAATTCCCTCGGAAGCTTGCCCAGGCGCTTCATCGGAGCCCGGTTCATCATCTTTGGATTCCGGCCTCGAAACCACGCGCTCGGCGCGGATCTGCGCATCCTGTTCCTCGGAAATGGGCAGCATCACGTTGAGGGCTTGCTGGACCTCGTTGGAGGAGCCGAGATACATGGCCAGATCGCACTTGGAGCCTTCTTGCAGTTGATCTACCACTTCTCTCGAGGGGATGTCCGTTACCAGAACCAGGAGGAGGTCGCCGATGCGGTCCAGGGGGAGCAGGCACTGGCGGTGGAGGAAGAGCGGTTCAAAGATCTCCAGCACCTTGCGGTCGATCTTGTAATTGGACGGCCGCAGATAGGGGAGCTGGTACTGGATGCTGAGAGTTTTGACAATATCGGCTTCGGTGATATAGCCGAGGTCGAGGAGGATGGCGCCGATCGAGTCGCCGGATTTTTTCTGGATCTCCAGCGCTTCCTCCATCTGCTCCTGGCTGATCAGCCCTTCACCGACGAGAATCTCTCCAAAGCGCTTGCGTCGAATTTTGCCAAGCATTGCCATTACCCCAAAAATATCATTTTTTTGGAAAATTGTCAGATGGCGCATGCTATCCGTCTAAGGCGGGCTGCGCCCCTAACCCAAAAGGCAGAGGGCGCTCCGCCCGCAACCCAATAATAACCGCAAAGACGCAAAGGACGCAAAGTTAAGACGCAAAGCGAATTGGAGAGCGGTCCTGGGACGCCAAGACATCTCCGCAGCCTGCGAAGAAGTTTTGATGATAGAGTCTAACCTGGCCGTCCGTATAACCTAGCCGTCTAACCTAGCCGTATATCATGGCCTGATAATCGTCTCACCTCGATCCCTGGTCAGCCGGTTTGACGTTCGACAAGGGCCATCCTATCTTTGTACGGTTTGATCTCCCAGCGCGGGGGAATTTCCATTTCTACGATCAAGGCGGAATAGTCAATTATGGCCGAGCGGTCGACAATCCAGGGCAAGTCCAGCATTCAACAGGTCGCGGGGGAGCCCCCTGCCGATTTAGGAAAATTGATTCTGGAGCGTGAAATGCCAAGCGATGACGCCCTGGTCACGCCCCTGGTGGTCCGGCTCACCGAGTTTATGGTCAAGGAGGGGTTGATTGTCGACAAAGAACGCAATCGCATCGGGCTTTGTATTGAAGAAGCGTGCCGGAACGCGGTCCATCACGGCAACCGTCGCGATTTCAAAAAACCGGTCCGGATCAAGATTTACCTGAACGATTTGAACTGGTCCATAAGGGTGGATGATGAAGGGAAGGGCTTCGACCTGAGCAAGGTTCCAAGCCCGGTGAGCGAGCACGGCATGTGGGGGGAGCGGGGGCGAGGATTGAGCCTCATCGCTCTCTCTATGGACAAGGTGGTCTACTACCGCAACGGCAGCACGCTGGTAATGAGCAAGGAGCTTTGATGGGGCACCTTCCGGTAACGGGGAGCGCTCAAGTCCGGCACCGCTTTTTGCGAAATACAAAAGACTATAATGCGGGCTTCGCCCGCAAATGATGGCAAGAAAGTTTCTGTTGCCGAACGGCGACAGAAAAACCTAGGGAGTCATGCATGGAAGTAACCAAGGAAGGGATTGTCACCACGGAGTTCGTGGGGACGGTGAAAGTCGTCAGCTTCCTCAGCGGCCGGATTCGCGAGGAGCGCGAGGTTTTCAAGGCTTTGGAGGAGCTTGGCCAGTACATCGAGGCAAACCCGGGCAGCAAGGTGCTGATCAACCTGAAAAGCATCGAATACCTCTCCAGCGCCGGATTGGGCCTGCTGGTCGGCCTTCTCAAAAAGAGCAGAAAAACCGGCGGCCAGTTCAAGCTGTGCTCCTTGCAGGAGACCATTTACGAGCTCTTCGAGGTGATGCGTTTGACCAAAATCTTCGAAATCTTCGAGAATCAGAACGAGGCCTTGAAGGCTTTCAACACCTGAGACCTCTTCTTGAAGATTTAAAAGGTTATCAGGCGACGATTCCTCAGGAAGGGGGCGGGCTGGAGGGAGGGTGGAAGTGGGAGAATATTTTTCCGGCCGTCCGGGGGCCGACGACTTCGGCCAGCGCGGCTTCACTCGCTCCTTTGATGGCCTCGATGGTTCCGAAGCGCTGGATCAGCCGGTCGCGCCGCCCTTCGCCGATGCCGTAGATCCCCTCCAAGCCGGTATGGAAGGCCGCTTTTCGGCGCAGCTCTCTGTGATAGCGCACGGCGAAACGATGGGCTTCGTCGCGGATTTCCTGAATGAGCAGCGATTCCGCTGAATCTTGCGTCAAGGGCAGCGGCTCATCCCGACCCGGGACGAAAATTCTTTCCGCGGTTTTTTTGTGCCAGCGCTGCTTGGCCAGGCCAATCACTCCGACGCCCTCCAGGCCATGGGCCCGGAGGGCCGTCTGGGCAATCTTGAGCTGCCCCTTGCCGCCGTCGATGACCAGGAGATCGGGGAAGCTTTCCGGCTCCGCCCGCAGCCGCTTCAAGCGGCGCTCCAGAACCTCCTGCAACATGTGAAAATCATCGGCGCCGGAGACGGTCTTGATCCTGAAACGGCGGTAGTCGTCGCGCTGGGGAACGCCATCTTCAAAAACCACCATGGCTCCAACGGCATGCGTGCCCTGGAAGTTGGAAATGTCGTAGCATTCGATGCGGCGGGGAGGCTGGCCAAGGTGGAGGAGAGCCCGCAGCGATTTCATGGTCGCCTCCAGGCGCTCGCTGCGGCTGTTGGCCAATTGCAGGGCATTCCGGGCGTTTTCGACCGCCATTTCGATCAGCCGGGCTTTCTCCCCCCGCCGCGGCACGAGGATTTCGACGGCGGCACTGTTTTTTTCCCGAAGCCACTGCGCCAGGATCGCCCGCTCCGGGAAATCCACCTCGCAGAGGATGCGCTTGGGGATGAAACGCTCGGCAAGATAGTACTGCGCCAGGAAGCTGGAAAAGATTTCCGCGCTCTCCAAGGCGCTCTCGAAGGCGTGGCTCTGCGAGCTGATCAGCTTGCCATCGCGAATCACCATCTCCTGCAAAAGGATCCGGTCCCCCTGGCGGACATGGGCGAAAACATCCATGTCGCCGTGCCCGGCATCCTGGACTTTCTGGACCTCGAAGACTTTTTCGATGGCGCGGATCTGGTCGCGGTAACGGGCCGCCAGCTCGAATTTCTGGCCGGCGGCGGCGGACTTCATCTTGCCCTTCAGGATCTCAAGAAGCTCCCGGTTCTTGCCCTTGAGGAACAAGACGACCTCGCCGACATCTTCCTGGTACCTCTCGGGCGTGATGAGGTTGACGCAGGGAGCGGTGCAACGGCCGATGTCGTGCTCGATGCAGGGACGCTTGCGGCTCTTGAAAAAGGCGTCCGTGCAGGTGCGCAGAGGGAAGATCTTCTTGATGACCCGGAGCATCTCCCGAACGGCGCCGGCGGAGCCGTAGGGGCCAAAATAAAGGTTGCCATCCTGCTGATAGCGGCGGGTCACTTGAACCCGCGGCCAGTCCTCGGCAATCGACACCCGGAGGCAGAGGTAGTTCTTGTCGTCGCGCAGCCGGATGTTGTAAGCAGGGCGATGCTTCTTGATGAGGTTGTTCTCCAGAAGCAGAGCTTCGGTCTCCGTCTCGGTCATGATGCAGTCGACGGCGGCGATTTTTTCCACCAGAAAGCGATGGAAGACGCGCGTGTCCGAAGCGCTGCTGAAATAGGAGCGGACGCGGGCGCGCAAGTTGACCGCCTTGCCGACGTAGATCACGCGGCTGCGGGAGTCTTTCATCAAGTAAACGCCGGGGGTGGCAGGGAAGCGGCCGATCTTCTCGAGGAGAGCCTGGCGGCCATGGCAGGCATCCAAGCCTCTGGATTCCTCAGTCCCTGCGGTCATTTCAATGGAGGTTCTCTTTCGGTTCGGGCAGGCCGGAGCAAGCGGAGAGGTCCACTCCTGGGAGGTTGATGATGGTGTTGTAAACCTCCTCGATCACCTCATAGGGAGTGGAAGTTCCGGCGGTGATGCCGACATGCTGGAGGCCATTGAACATGTCGGGGCGGATTTCCGAGGCCCGCTCGATGTGGTAGGCTTGAACGCCCAACTCGTCGCACACCAGCTTGAGTTTCTTGGTGTTGGAGGAATTGTGGCCGCCGATGACCAGCATGAGGTCGACTTCCCTGGCCAGGTCCCGGACGGCCACCTGGCGGTCCTTGGTCGGCTTGCAGACGGTGTCCTTGAACTGGACATCGGCATCGGGGAACGAGGCGCGGATGAGATTGACCAGGCGCAAGACCTTGTCGATGGGCTGCGTGGTCTGGCTGACGATGCCGATCTTTTTCCTGCCGATAAGCTTGTCGATTTCGGTCTCATCCCGAATGATGGTGAACTCCTTGAGGTCGCCGGAGATCCCCTTCACCTCGACATGGTCCGCTTGGCCGATCACCGTCGGATGGTAGCCTTCGCGGACGAAGCGGGCTACCGCCTTGTGGACCTGCAAGACCAGGGGGCAGGTGGCGTCGAAGACCTTGTAGCCCATGGATTCAGCGCGGTGCCGCAGCGATTCGGGGGCGCCGTGCGCCGTGATCATCACATACGGGGTCTCGATCGGGTCGGCAATGGAGTTGACCATGCGCACGCCGTTTTGGCGCAAACGCTCTGTGGTTTGAGGGTTGTGCACCAGCTGGCCGATAATGGTGAGCTTGTCCCGGAAGGAATCATCCATGGCCAGGTCGATGGCGTCTTGCACCCCGAAACAGGTTCCCAAGGCTTTGGCGACGGTTACTTTCATGGCTCGTCAGGTTTTCACTTCAAAAGAACATAAAAGTATAGCCGGGATCATTGAGAGCTGCGACTATTTTTTCAATGCTTCGATGCTCCGGTAAATCTCCTGCGCCGCGGCGCGCAGTTCTTCCTTGCTGGGGGATCGCCCCTGCGGCGCGGGGAGCTGGAGGGGCGTTCCGAAGGTGACCCGGCTCCTCGAGGGGATGAGGAAAGCTTGGAGAACCGAGTCCTTCGGTGGCGTCCCTTCAATGAAGGCCGGGATCACCGGCACGCCGGTCTTCAAGGCCAGGAGCGCCGCCCCAGCCTTGAAAAATTCTTCCTGCTTGATGAAGTCTTCCTGAGCGCCGTCAGGGCCTGCCAGGCGGATGCCTCCTTCAGGAAAGATGCCGATCACCTGCCCCTCTTTGAGGGCTTTCAAGGCTTTTTTGGTGGCCGCCACATCGTTTCCATCCCGATTCACCGGAATGGCTCCCACCAGGTCAAAAAACCAGCGCAGCCAGCAGATTTCATAGTACTCTCGGGCCATGAGAAACCGGACGATCCGTTTGGTGTGGGCCGCCAGCACCACGGGATCCAGGCCGCTGCGATGGTTGGCGATCAAGATCGCCGCCCCCGAGGCGGGCAGCGGATCCTCGCGGCCGGGCCGCAGCCCGTGCCAGAAGCGGGTGTAGAGGGAGTTGAACAGCCTCAGAAAGGCGATGAGCCGGGTGTCTTCCGGCCCCTTGATCAGCCGGCTCAGAACGAGAGCCGTTACCAGGAGGAACCCCAGGAGTGCTCCAGCCGTGGAGAGGATGGCCCCGGCGCCCCAGGCGACCATCAGAAAGGGGGTTGGAGTGTTCATGTCCGCCTCCCCTCGAATCGCTGGCCGGCCGTTTCTTTCTCGAACAGAGCCACCGCCGACCTCCCATACACTCGAAAGTCAGCGGCCGGAAGCGCCATCGGGCCCCTTTCACTTCGCAGCATGGTCGGTTCCCCTCGCAGCCCTTCCGGGTAGCGAAAAACCAGGAGGCCTCCAGGGGCCAGGTGCTTTTCGAAGAGAGCTTTCAGGAGCCGCAGGACCGCTTCCCTGCCGGCCGGTTCAAGAAGCAGGGGAAACGGCGGGTCCACGAAGATCAGGTCGAAGGCCTCTGCTGGGGAGAGCTGGTGGTCAATCGCCAGCGCATCCGCCTCCAGGACGCGGCTCTGGAACCGGAACCTCAAGGAGCGCAAATTGCGGGCGAGCAGGCCGGCGGCCTTCTTCTCCCTCTCGACAAACACCGCCTGCCGCGCTCCCCGGCTCAACGCTTCGATTCCGAAGGCGCCCGCCCCGGCGAAGAGGTCCAGCACCCGGCTTCCTTCGACGCGCTCCCCGAGGATGGAAAACACCGACTGGCGGAGGCGTACCAGGGGAGGGCGGGTCGAAGAGCCCCCAGGAACCTTGAACTTGCGGCCGCGAGCCTGGCCTCCTGTGATGCGCATGGATACTTATTCTCAGGTTTTTGATCTGGCAGCGCAACGGATCAAGCCCAGGTACTTGCCGAAGACCCGCACCTCGCGGTGCTGGCCCGCATCGATCTCAATCGGGGCAAAACGGGCGTTGGCTGGATGGAGGCTCACGCCCAGCGGGCGCGGAGATCCGCCGGCGGATTTTTTCAAATGCCACCGCTTCAGGGTCCCCGCGCCATCGACGGTGACGGCGGCGATTTCCCCTTCCTCCACCGTGGGCTGCCGGCGGACGATGACGATATCGCCATTCAAAATGCCGGCCTCGACCATGCTGTCGCCAACAACCTGCAGGGCGACAATTTCCCCCCGCTCCGCCGCCGGCGAGAAGAGCCCCACCTTTGGAGAGAAGAACTGCGGGTCCAGCGCCAACTCTTCCCCTTCCCCCCCGCTCTCCGGATTCTCGATGGGCTGCCCCGCGGCGATCCGGCCGGCGAGGGGGATTCCTGGTGAGAGGGGAATTTCCGGGCGGGGGGCAAGACCGGGCTGGGAGGCGGAAGGCTTGCGAAGCTTGATCCCCCGGCTTTTGCCGCTCTGTTCGATGAAGCCGCCCTGCTCCAGGGCTTGTAAATGCTTGTGCACCGTGGCAGGCGAGCTCAGCCCCAAGAGCGCGGCCACCTCGCGAACGGTGGGATTCTCCCCCTTCTGGATCAGGAAGGTCAGGGCATCGAGGACTTGCTGCTGCTTTTTGGTCAGGACCATGGCCTTTCTATTCTATATTATGGCGAACAACTGTTCGCCTTGCAAGCCTCGGATTGCCATTTTGGCGCTGGGCGCTGGTTACGGGGATCCGCCGCCGCCGACGGTGAAGGCGATCGAGGCCGTGCTGGCGGCGTGGCTCTCGAGGTCCAACGCCAGAATTTCCAGCCGGTAGCTGCCGCGGGCCGCTTCCGGGGGGACTTGAAACCGCCCCCAGAAGTATACCGGCTTTTCGGGGCGGTCGGCGATTTCGGTGGCTTGCCCCGCCAGGAGAAGGGGTTTCCGGTCCAGCAGCTCTCCCTGGCCGTCAAAAAGGGCGGTGGAGGCCGAGAATGAACGCCGGAAGGAGGGCGGGGAGGATTGGCGGGCGGCACCGGGGCGGGGG
>JACQVS010000102.1 GCA_016209605.1 Planctomycetota bacterium | reverse complement strand
ATCATGTACCGCTTCCAGCCCCTCAAGCATGCCGAGTGCCACACCGAGGAGGGGCCCAAGATGTTCTTTCTCGATGAGTTCGGCAAGGTTTACCCGGCATCTTCTGGAACATCGCCGAGCTGCTCTGCGCCCTCGACCGCCTGGCCGAGCTGGCCAAGGGCTGGCCGGGGAAGCCGCCGGCCCTGGTGCTCCCCAACCACGATCCCGCTCTCGAGGAGCACTACCCCATGCCGCTCGAGAAGTGGGAGTGACTAAATGTGCAAAAGGCCAGTTTCAATATTCCTTCGGATCATGATTCTTACCATGGCAGACGAGATAGCAGCGGCCGCGGAACTGGCCGAGGTCTTCGAACTGGAGCCGGCCGCTTCTCGGATCGGGGGCGACCAGACGCGCGTCAAAATTGATGAGGTGGGTATTCCCGCTTGGAGTGCCCTGGCCGGCGTTGACTCCATGCGAGTCATGGCAAGCCGAGCAGGGAATCCTCCCCGCCTGGACGTGCTGCTTGTGCTTCTTGAAGCTGCGGTCGTCCAGAATGCTCGTCCGGCTATGGCAGCGGTAGCAGAGCTCGTAAGCCAGCGAGCTTTCGAAGGTGAAGTCCTCGGTCGAGTAGTTTCCCGCGAGCATCGGCCGGTAGAGCGAGCCGTGGGGCCCGGCCGGTCCGCTCCGGCCTAGCCGCCTTGAAGACTCGCTGTCGTGACAATCGGTGCAGGAGATCACGCTGGCGGTGGTCAGGGGCGGCATGAGGCTCGGCACGTCCTGGTTGCGGCCAGGCGCCTCGACGGGATGGAAGGAAGGGTTGCCGGGATCGAACTCCAGCCGGGTGTTCATCTGGACGATCAGGCGGGGCACGACGGCGGCGCCGGTCGCGGTGTCGGCGTGGCATTTGTAACAGACCTCATAAGTGAAGGTCGCGTTCGGCACCGGCCGCCCTTCGGAGTCGACGCCGCTCACGCCCGCAAGAGCGCCTGGAGCGTTCGGCGCGGAGGCCGCCGCCGAGTTCGCCGCGTGGGGATCGTGGCAGTCGGCGCACTCGACGTGGCGGGCCATCGAGCGGGGATCCTCCACCGGGTCGTGGACACCGGTGGTCTGGGCGATGGGGTGGCGGAAGGGCCGCTGGAAGACCGTCTCGAGGTTGAGCTGGGCGACGTTGCCGTTGTGGCAAGGGAAGCAGTTATCCTCCTCCACCGCATGGCCGAGGAGACGGAGCATCCCGTTCGCGGAATGCGGCCGGTGGCAGCTCAGGCAGGCGTTCTCCGCGACCGTGGTCCACTCCGTGTTCGGCCAGGGATCCGGGGGATTGCCGTTCCAGACCGACTGGGAGGTGCCGTGGCTAGCCATCGGCCAGCCCGGCGGCAAGTGGCAGGCGGTGCAAACCGCGGAAAAGGCGTTTGGCCCTACCAGGAAAGCGCCGTACTGGTTGGAGTGGGGCTCGTGGCAGCTGGTGCACTGAAGCTCGCCGTTGGCGTCGAGGGCGGCGGGCTTCTGGATCGACGCCGGATCGCGGATTCCGGGGTGGCTCGCCGCGAGATTGGAGTCGTAGAGGAACGAGATGGGATGATCATCGCGAAGATCGGTGCCGAGGTACCCCGAACCCGGAGGCATGAACCGAACTCCGCCCACAAACGGGATCTCCTGCGACCGGCTGCCCACGGCGCCAAGAGCGATCGTACCGTCGTGGCAGCTGAGGCACAGCTTCGAAGCCCCGGTGGGCTGCCCCGGCGATGCCCGCAGCGTGGAGCTTTCGTACGGGAGATACTGGGCGCGCGAGTCGGCGCGGTTCCAGAGGGGCACCCCGGCTGCAAAGTGGGGGGTGTGGCAGAAGATGCAGACCTCCTCCTCCAGGAGGGCCTTCACCGGCCCCGGCCCGGTCACCGAGAGGTTGTGCTTGGTGTCGAGGATCGACACAAACTGGGCGAGAAGTCCGGCCGGGGCCAGGGCGGCGCACAGGACCAACAATAAGGCGGCGGGGGAAAGAACGCGAGCAAGATTCATGGCGCCTGGCCCTCCGGCAGGTACTGGAAAACCTGAACGCGGCTGTTGTAGACATCGGCGACATAGATCAGGTTGCGGTGGTCAATGGCAATCCCATGAGGAAGATAGAATTCGCCGGCCCCGCTCCCCGTCTGGCCGACGGCCAGCAGGAGCTGGCCCCCTCGATCGAAGACCTGGATATTGTCGAAGAGGGAATCGATGACGTAGACATGCCCATCGGCGTCGATGGCAATCCCCTTTGGCCGCGCAAACGCCCCCGGCCCATCTCCTGGAGCGCCAAGGACCGCGCGCGGCTCCCCTCCCGGACCGATCGCCTGAATCCGAAAATTCAGCGAATCGGTGACGTAAAGCATACCCTCTTCTCCGATAGTGATGTGGGTGGGGAAGTGGAGTTCCCCGGCTTTGTTGCCCGGCCTGGCAATCCAGCGCAGGAAGCGCCCAAGGGGGTTGAAGAGCGCGATGCCCCCCTGGAGGGTGTCGACGACGTAAAGGCGGCCAGAGCCGGGATCGTAAGCGATGCCGGTCGGCCGCTGCAGGAGTTTCGCTCCGATCTCTCCGGCAAAGCGAAGCTGGCGGTCGTAGACGAGAACGCGGCCGCGGAGAGAGTCCGTGACGTAAATCTTGCCTTCCGGCCCCAGCGCGACATCGACGGGGCTCAAGAGCGGCTCATCCTCTGTCCCCTCGACCCGCCGGTAGCTGTTCTTTTCAGGGGAGAAACCATGAACGACCCGGGCCGCGCTATCCACCACCCAGATCTCGCCGTCAGCTCCCACTTTGACACTGGCCGGGTGAACCAGGGACACTTTTTCACCGGCGGAGATCCATTCCCAGAGCCACGCCCAGCCGCGGGCTTGAATTCCAAGATCGGCCAAGGTCCGGAAGGCGCCGACGTAACGCACTCGCGGCCGCTCGGGCGGCATCGGCCAGGAGAGGTCCGAAGGAGGAGGCGGCCAGGGGCTCGGCCCGGCGCCACACCCGGCGGCAAATCCCAGGAACATCGCCAGGAGGAGCCTGGCATAAGAAACCTGGGGTTGCATCACTCGGTCCATCGGTCTTCTGTTCACTCAGAACTCCCGCCGGATTTCAAAGAGGATCCGGTTCTCCCTGTAGTCATTGGCAACCCTAAATTCGTTGTCAACATGGCGCGCCGACAGGCGGATATCGTACGCGCGGTATTTCCAGTTTATCATGGCGTTGGTGAAGAAACCACGCGCGTCCTCGGTACGGAACTGTCCCCAGCGGTAGCCCCCATCGAGCTCGACATAAAGGTAATTCCCGAGGTGAAACCGCGCGCCGGCGGTGCCATCCGCGGTCTCCTCGACCTTTCGTTCCTCCGGAAATCGGGTGCGCACGTAGGAGCCGCCCAGGGTGCCCGAGATACCCCGCCAGAGTTCTTTGGCCAGAAGCTCCCGCACCAACAGCCGCTCGTAGGGCACGAATGGAGAAATGTTTTGCTCAAACTCCACTATCGTGGTGGAAGGGCCCCAGTACACCTGGGCCCCGGCGCCGCGCCGTTCCGAGTCGCCGAGGGTCTCGGCGGAAGAGCCAGAGAGGAGGTTCACGTCTTCCCGCGTCCAGTTGCCGTAGATGGTCAAGAAGTGGGCGAAGTTGAGCTGGAGCGAGGCGCGCTGGATGAACTTGGAAAACTCCCGGTCGGGCAATGTCCGCCGGCGGTAATCGATGAGGAGCCCTTGCCCATCGGCGATCCGGCTGCCAACCGTAATCTCCACCCGCAGGCTGGAGCCGGCGGGCACGAGAATGTAATCGCGGCCTTCTTCATAAATGATCAGCCCGCCAGAGTCCTTGACCACCACTGAAGAAAGGTCGGGGAAGCGCTGGTCCAGGACGATCGGCTCCCCGATCCGGAAAGTGTGGGGCTCATCAATAACTTGAACGACGTCCCCGAGGTCTTCCTCCTCCTGGATGGAGTATTCGAGGCCATAGCCGGCCTGGATGGAGCCGAAGGGGAGCCCCCGCCGGTACTGCCAGTCGGCGCGCCCGCCGTAGGAATCGACGGCCCCGCCGTCGATCTCGCTCCGGCCCGCAAACGCGGTGAGGGAAGTGGTGAGATTTTGGAAGAGGGTGTGGTTCAAGCCGATGCTTCCGGTGCCAATGCGGGTCTCGTTCGAGCCGATCCGATTCAAATTTAACTGGGCGACATACTGGGTGGAGAACTTCGGGGTGTGTGCGAGAACCGTGGTGTTCTGAAGACCGGTAAGCTGATTTTCGACCAGCCCGGACTGGTCCCGGAAATGGGCCGTGGTGGTGGTGCGGTGCTGGTCATCGGCGCCGAAGCGGAAAAGATTCGTCAGCAGGGCGTTGTGGATCGCAAATCTTTCCCCGATATTCTTCAGCTCCAGGTTGTTGAACTCGTAGCGCAGGCGAGTGTCCGATCCCCGGTACTGATTCGAGCTCTCCAGGAGGAAAGTGTCGAGAACCTGGTCGGTGAGATCGATCCCCTCCCCCTTGGTGGTCGCATGGTCGAAGTGGAGCCGGGTTGGGAGCACGGGAAACTTGAAGTGGACGTCTCCCCCGCTGTGGGTGTCGGTGACCTCGGTCACCCCGAAGAAAGACTGCCGCACTTCTCTGTTCTGCCGCTGACTGAAGAGGTCGAAGGAGAGCGGGTTCTCTTTAAGAAAACTCCCGCGAACATCGTGGCCGTAGTCCAGAGCATCGGTATCGAGGTCGCGAGTCGTGGCGTTCGAATCGATGAAGACCTGCTCCAGCGCGAGCAGGCCGGCTGCATCGAACTTCAGGAGGCGCGGGTGGTAGATATAGCCATCCGTACGCAAGCGCAGTTCCTCGGTGAACGTGTACTCATCCAGCTTCAGGGTCTCCATTTGTTTGCGAAACCAGCGCTCGCCATTGTACTCAAAGGCAAGCCGGAGCCGGCCATCGGGCCAGCGCGTCCAGAACGGCCTCTTGGGCTGCGCCAGGACCGGCGCTTCGAGAAGGACCGCCAGAAGAAAAACCAGCCCTCCGGAAGCCCGCTGGCCTGCTGCCGACCTAGTCCAGAAAATTTTGCGCCGGAGCCGCTCCATTCATGACCCGCGCTTTCCCCTCTTCAGTATTCCCTGAAGATCAGAGCTTTGGATCACTGGTCACTCTCCAATTCATCCCAGTCCTTCTCAGGGGAGGTGAGCCAGTTGAAGGCGCGGAGACGTTCCCTGGCGATCGCTTGCACCTTTGAACGTACGGTTTTTTCCAGTTCCCGGTACGGCCGCCCGTTCACTGGAAAATCATCTTCAACCGGCGCATCCATCCAGCCCTCTTTAAAAGCCTGGTGGGCAGAAAGGCGGATGATCTCCCGGAAAAGCGACGGGCCGTCTGCAATGGGCTTGGGCTGCAAACCGGCGTCGATCATCGCCGTTGTCGTGACCATGGCCAGCTCCTCGAACATTTTTCCTTCAGGAAAATTGCCGGAGTCCAGGAGGTCCTGGGCGCGGGCCCGCAACTCCCAGAACTCGGTTATCGTCTTTCCTCGCTCGATGTCCTCCCAGGAGCGCAGTTGGGCGTTTTGGATGAAGAGAGCGGTGGATTGATTGGCCGCAGGAATTTTCTTCAAGAGATCCAGGGAAGCTTCCCGGCCGAAGGGGGGCAGGTCGGGGGCGATCCCCAGAGCATAAATCATGACCATCAGGCTTTCCTTCTGCAAGTCTAGCCGGATTTCCTTTTTCGGGCTGGAGGATCCAACCGGAGCATCGAAAATATTTCGTTCTGCCTCGCTGGCATGCTCCCAGAGTTCCTCATCGCGCAACCAGCCGAGAATCTGCAACCGCCCTTCCTCATGTTTCTGTGCAATCCCCTGGGGATCATTTCCCTTTACGCGTGGAAAGGGACGTGCCGAGTACAAAGCTTGGAGAATGATGGCCCGCCGGGCCACCGCTTGGGCATCCATCCGGAACGCGCCTCGAGCCAGGGCATTGACTGTCTCCGAGCGCAAGAAATATTCCAAATCGCCGCCGTGGGGGCCGTGGCAGTCGGTGCATTCTCCAGGGGTCCCCGCCGCATGGCCGCTTCGGGCGGTGAAATTCTGTATTCCATGGCAAGACCCGCAAAGATCATTGGAGGACTTCACGCGAAGGAGTTTCTTGTAGGCACTGGCGTGAGGCTGGTGGCACCGGAGGCACAGGCCATTCGCCACCGGGCCGTGAAGGTGTTTGACCTCGAGGAGTTTGCCGTGGCACTTGAAACAAAGGCGCCTCGGCTCCTCGCGCATGACCGCGACGTTCGTGGAAAAGACCGCGTTGAAGCTGTAAACTCCGCCGGCACTGACTGGACTGGCCTGCCGATCAGGCATGTCATGGCACTCGTGGCACAGCCGGTCGCGCACCGGTGGATGGAGGGAGCCTTTCGATTCCAGAAGCACAGGATAAGGTTTCAACCCCTTGGCAGCCGCGGGCAACTTCGGCCTCGCCTGCTCCCCGGGCGGCGGGACGCCCTCGAAGAAAATGCAAAGCACCTGGTAGCGAGTTTCGGTTCCACAAGCTCCCAAGATCAGGGCTGGGAACGCGGCCAGGAGCAGCGCGCCATGCGCCCGCCGGAAAGAGTTCAGGCCGCGTGGAAATGCCATTTCCCTCCTTCAATCCGGATAAGTGTGCTTCTCCGAGCGGCCGAAACCATACACATTCACCTTCCGCGGCCCGTGCTGGTTGGCGACGAAAACGAGGTAAGCGATCTTGAATTCCGGGGCGGCGTACTTCTGAAAGTATTCCAGCCCGTTTTCCGCGATCAGCACCTTGGTGGGAAGCACCATGCACCCGGAGGAGCTGCCGGGGCCGCCGAACGCCAGGGCGATCTCCCCCTGCGGGGAAAAGATCTGGCAGTTTTCAAAGGCGGCATCGACAACGTAAATGAATCCGTTGCGGTCGACCGCGATCCCCTTCGGCCGCGCGAACTGCCCCACGACATCGCCAGGCCCGCCGAGGTATCTCAAGAACTTGCCGGTGGGATCGAAGACCGAAGCCCTGCAGTCGATGGTGTCGACCACATAAAGGTTCCCTGCCGGGTCGAGGGCGATGTTCGTGGGCTTGCGAAGGGAACCAGGCTCGCCCGCCTTGGGACCGATTCTCCGCAGAACCTTGCCGGTATTGCGATCGAGAACCTCCACCTCGTTGTGGGAAATGTCGCAGACGTAGAGCTCCTCGCCCCAGACCGCAATGTCGGTCGGCCGGAACTGTCCTGGTTCTCCGAAGGTGGCGTGGTGGGCATCGTCTGGGTCGAAGACCACCACCCGGCCCCTCTGGAGATCGGCCACATACTTGTGCCCGCGTTCGTCGATGCTGATGTTGATGGGTTTCTGGAGCCTGGCTGCCCCCTCCAATCCGATGGCGCTGAACTTCGCCGCGCCCAGGTCCAGCCGGAGAACCGCTCCTTGGGCGACATCGCAGACATACAGGACTCCACGGTGCCAAGCGAGTCCGTAAGGCCCGGCGATGGTCTTCTCCATCGGCTCCTCGCCGAAGACCAACTTGTCGAGAAGGTTCATTCCCCCCTCGATGTCCCGGGAGGTGCTGAAAGAAGTGAGGAACTGGAGGCGCGGCGGTTCGGGAGGTGGCGGGTAAAAGACCGCCTTCTCCCGTTTTGGCTGGGCGCCGCCGCATGCCGCGAGCAAAAGCGCGGCGCTGAAGAGGAACAGCAAGCGGCCTGGCGGCCATGAAAAAAGGAAGCCTTGACATATATATCTAGATGAAAATTTAAACAAGATGATCCCTCTTAGGTTCCATCTCCAATCGCTTTGCCAAAAAAAATCCCCCGAGCGGCGCCTCCACCCGGGGGTATTCCAAAAGGAGCAGGCCCCTGAGTTGAGGGCCAGCACCTCAAGAAATTTTACTTGATATGGCAGGTCAAGCAAAGCCCGCTGGCCTGGCCTTGTGAGGCCTTCTGGGACACTCTCAAGAGGTGGGTGTCGGGCACCGCCTCGCCCGCCTGGTCATGGACATCGTGGCAGGAATGGCATTGGACCGTTGTCCCGCCCTCCAGGACATCCGCAATCGTTCCTGAAGTTCCCATCGGGGTGCTTTTCGGCCGGAGGTTCTTGTCCGCGGCCTCATCATAAGTAATAGATATCGGATGGGTCCGGTTGAGATTTCCGGCAAACAGCGCGCCTGGAACTTGATGGTCCGCCTCATAGTCGGCTATGAACAGCGTAGCGGTGGTGTGGCTGTCGAAGACATCGATTCCCACCGTGCCGTCGTGGCATCCCAGGCACATCTTCGCGATGCCGGTCGGGGAGCTGGCGATGGTCCCGTTCAGGGTCGAGCTGGAGTACATGACGTAAGTGGCATTCGAGACCTGGTGGTTCCAGAGGAGCCCGTTGGCCCCATAGTCCGTGGCCCGGTCGTGGTCGTGGGGAACGTGGCAGACACGACAGATCTCCTCCCGGAAGTTCCACCCGCCGGCGGCAGGAAGCTCCGCATGGCCGAGATCATCGGTGAAATTATGCGGCGACCCCGGATTGGCGATGCCAAGGCCCATACCGTCGCCAGAAACTTTGGAGATGTAAACGAGCAAGGAACCTATCGAGAAAAGCAGGGCCAAGAGCGATATTTTAAAAACTATTTTCATCATCGTTTTTCGAACTCCTTTCTTTGATTCCACTGAAAATCAAACAATCGAATCACCTTTCGTGCCGGAACTCGCGCATCTTGTATTTGTGATGCCTATTTTTCCTTGGTGATAAAGTGCAAATCTGATGCCAATGCAATGGAAGCTTTTCCGTGGGGGAGAGAGCCGGCGCAAACACTCAAATATCCGCCCCAAGTGTTCCACGCGTGGGAAAGTGTGTCAGCGGTGGAACACTTTTGACCATTCAAACCGTGGATTTTTTTCACCGGGTATCAAGGGCAGCGGCTGTCCAGCTCACGGGTGAAAAGGTGGAATGGGCTTTGCGTAACGAATCTTGACGAGCCGTCCGCTTCGATCGGGGGGTGGAGGCGTCGTTTTCAAGCATCATGATGGATAAGGAGGTTACCTGAGTGCAAGGGCGCCAGATAGTTATGGCCACTGGGTTCACCGCCGCATTCTCCGGCGTTCTGCTGTTCTCCTCTTTGGGAGCGGCCGACAAGCCCCAGAGCTGCACCGCGGCCGATTGCCACGTCAAGCTGACGGAGGGAAAACACCTCCACGGTCCGGTCGCTCTCGGGCGCTGCACTTCTTGCCATTCTCCGGATTCAAAGGGAACCCCTTATGCCAAAGGCCCAGCCCATCGTTTCAAGCTGATCGCGCCCGATGCCCAGCTTTGTTTTGACTGCCACCCCAAGATCGGCGACAGCCGCTATGTTCACGAACCGATCAAAAAGCGGATGTGCGTGGTCTGCCACGATCCCCATCGCTCCGAGGGCCCCTTTCTTTTGAGAGTCACAAATGTAGGCCAGCTCTGCTTCCAGTGCCACCGGGATACCATGAGAGTGGACAAAGAGGTCCACGGGCCGGTTGCCATCGGCCAGTGCACCTCCTGTCACGATCCGCACGAGTCGGACTACCCCAACCGCCTTCACTCCGTGGGCCCCGAGTCCTGTTACTCTTGCCACAAGGAGAAAATGGCGGAGTTCAGCAGCGGCAAGTTCAACCACAAGCCGATCACCGAAGACTGCGGAAAGTGCCACGATCCGCATGACAGCCCTTATCGTTACCGGTTGCGGAACGTTGCCCCGGGTCTCTGTTTCGAGTGCCATGAGGACAAGGCAAAACATGTCCAGAGCGTCGCGGTCCGCCACGGCGCGATCGAGACCGAGCGGAGCTGCCTCAACTGCCACAATCCCCACGTCGGCGGTTACCCGAAGCTTCTCAATGACGTGCCGATGAGCCTTTGCTTGAAATGCCACGATCAGGTGTATGAAACGCCCTTCGGCCGCATCCGCAACATGAAAGCTTACCTTGCATCGAACAGCCAGCACCATGGCCCGATCCGGGAAGGAGACTGCAACGCCTGCCACAATCCCCACGGCGAGAATAACTGGCGGATGCTCAAGTATTACTTCCCGCCGCAGTTTTACGCGCCGTTCGACTTGACGAACTATGCCCTGTGCTTCAATTGCCACCAGAAGACGCTGGCGCTGCAGCCTGAGACGACTTCCCTCACCGGCTTCAGGAACGGGTCCAAGAACCTCCACTTCGCCCACGTCAACATGGAAATCAAAGGGCGGACATGCCGGGCCTGCCACGACCTGCACGCGTCGAACTACCCTAAGATGATCACCGCCGAGACGCCGTTCGGAGACTGGATGCTGCCCATCGAGTTTTCAAAGAGCGAGAACGGCGGGGCCTGCACGCCGGGATGCCACTTTCCCCGGGGATATGATCGGATGAAGGAGGTGAAGAATGAACGGTAAGTGGAACTGGCGGCAAGGCTCCACTGCCCAGGCCTTAGAGCCTGTCCCAAAAATCCATTCGGCCACTCTTTTGAAGTCACGGGGCCAGCTGCTCCGGGCGTTCGCTCCTCCGGGCACTCGGAGCTCACCCTTGCCTGGCGCCTTTTCGCCGGGCACCGCCCGGCGAAAGCCGGGTGGTCGCGGGCCTCGAAGCGACTTTCAGGACAGGCTCTTAATGGCAAGCGCGGTCTCCACGGCTCTCCTGATCACCGTCCCCGCCTTCGCCGGCGGCGGCTTCACCAAGGCGAAGCTCGGCGAGCCGTTCCCGGAGTTTGCCGCCAAGGATGCGCGGGGAGCGGAAATCTCGCCGCAGCGCTACCGGGATGCCATCTTCGTCATCGCTTTCGTGCGGCCCGGGCAGGAGCTCTCGCTCCGGGTGCTGCGGGACCTGCAGAGGATTTACCCCGATCTGAAAGCTGCCGGCGCTGAGGTCGTCGCCATCGCTTCAGAGCGCGGCGGCGAGAAGTGGCCGGCGATCATAAAAGAGCACGGCTTGACGTTTCCGCTGGTGGCCGACAATGGCGAGAAGATCGCCGGCTTGACTGGGCTGGTTGCCTACCCAACCACGGCGATCCTCAGCCGGGATTCGATCCTCGCTTCCTCGTTTCTCCTCCACGACTATGACTTTCAAAAAGTCATGGTTGATGAAGTGCGCGGGCTTTATCAAAAGAAGGGCGGAAAACTTTCCGAGGAAGAGGTGGCGAAGCGCCGCCTTGAAGAGACCTTTGCCGAGGCCCGCCGCGAGGAGGAGCGCCGGAACTACCGCCGCGCCTTGGAACTCTATACCGAGCTGGAGAAGATCGATCCGGAGCCTTACCGGATATCTCTTGCCCGCGGCGAGATCCTCCTCCGCCTCGGAGAGGCCGCGGCAGCGGTGGAGCCGTTCGAGAAGGCGAGGCAGATCCATCCGCAAGCGGCGAGAGTGCTCCGCGGGCTGGGCCTGGCTTATGCTCGCAGCGGGCGGGACCGCGATGCGGAGCCGCTCCTCAAGGAGGCTGCCGAGCTCGATCCTGATCCCGGTCCGGCGCACCGGGAGCTCTCCCGCATCTACCAAGCGGCCGGGAATCTTGACCAGGCGCTTGAGCACGCGAAGAAAGCCCTTGCCGCCGCAGAAAGGAGGCGCCCGTGAAATGGACTGCCCGGGCCTTAGAGGCTCTCTCAAAATGCCTTCCGGGCGTCTTGCGGCGGCGGCTGGCCGCCTGCTGCGTCGCGCGGCCTCGGCGATACTCTCCCCTGTCGCTGTATCGCCGACGGCCGCGCTCCTTGCATCCGGCCGCCGGCGCTCGCCATCCGCCTCAAAATTCATTTTGTTCGAGCCTCTTACTGGCCGCCGTGGTTGCAGGCGGCGCCTTGCATCTCACCCTTCCACGCCTTGCCGCCTTGGAGCCGGGCATGCCGCTCTTGCCGTTTGAGCTCAAGGATCTGGAGGGAAAGAGCGCCAGCCTTGGCAACCTCCGCATGGGAGCAAAGCTCACCGCCATCGTCTTCTGGGCGACCTGGAGCGAAAACTCGCTCAGGGAAATTAAAAAGCTGATGGAACTGGCTCCGCTCCAGGCGAAGGGGCTGCAGGTGATTGCCGTGAATGCAGAGGAGGAGAATCCGAGCGCGGATCAGCTCGCCGCGGTCCGCTCGGCGGCAAAGGGATTCCCCGCGGGTTTCCTGGCCCTCCTCGACGATCACCTTTCAACCTTCCGCGACTACGGGGTGAGCGCGGTGCCAACCACGTTCCTGGCGGACCGGAACGGGGTGGTGGTCTTCCGTCTCGCCGGTTTCCCCGTGATCGGCGGGGAGCGCATGCTGGCATACATCCTGGAGACCCTGGAGGACCGCCCGATCGCTCCCGGGCCGTGGGCCTACCGCCCCCATCCCCGCTCGGTCCGGTACTTCCATCTCGCTCGCATCCTCTTGAGCAAGGGGGATCACGAGATGGCGGTCCACACCCTCCGCCGGGCGGCGGAGATCGATCCGCAGTATCTCCGCCCCCCTGCCCTCCTCGGCGACATCGAAAAAGCGGCCGGACGGTTCGAAGCGGCCCTCGCCCACTACTCCCAAGCTTTGAAGTTCGATCCCAAGAATCCGCAAGTGCTCACGGAGTCCGGAGAGTGCCTCCTCCTCGCCGGGGAAATCGAGAAGGGCCTGAACCAGATCCGGCTTGCGCTGGCACAGGAGAACGACAACGGCCTCATCCGCGCCCACCTTGCATTCGGCCTGGAGCTTCTGGGCAAGCGCCCGGAGGCGGACGCAGAATTCAAGCGGGCTGTGGCCTTCGCCCCCCGGGACCCCCGGATCCACGCTCTCGAGGGGCGAGTCAACGAACGCCGCGGCATGAAGGCAGAAGCCCTCGCCGCCTACTGGCAGGCTTATGACCTCCTCTCTCCCGCGAGCCCCAAGAAAGAGAAGGAGGATAAAAGCAACAGGGAAGAAACCGGTTCACCAAAGGAAGAGGGATCGCGATGAACGCAGCGGTTTTCAAAGCCGTCATCCCCGACCAGAATTACTGGCGCCGCCAGATTCGCTGCCAGGCCGCCTGCCCGGTAGGAACCGACGCGCGCGGCTACGTGCGGGCAATTGCTGAAGGGGATTACAAGCGAGCGTACCTCATCGCGCGCGGGCCGAATCCCCTCGCCTCGATCTGCGGGCGGATCTGCGGCGCTCCTTGCGAGGCGAACTGCCGGCGGGGATGCATCGATGCCCCGGTGTCGATCCGCGCCCTCAAGCGGTTCGCCGTGGAGCAGTTTTCTGCCCAAAACGGGGGCGTCGCTTCCGGCGAGCTCCTTCGCCGCGTCGCCGCCAGCGGCCGGGATCCCATTTGCCGCGGCAGCGAGGACATCGCGGCATTCGTCCGCTGGCTCGGGGATGGAGCGTTTCGCCGCCCGCGTCCTGCCGGCGAGCGGGTCGCCGTGATCGGCAGCGGCCCGGCCGGGCTCGCCGCGGCGCACGATCTGGCGCTGATGGGATTTCAGCCCACGGTGTTCGAGCTGGAGGAAGTCCCGGCTGGCATGCTCTACACCGGCGTGCCGGAATACCGGCTGCCGCGCGACCTCATCCTGGCGGAGGTTGAATTAATCCGCTCCTTGGGAGTGGAGTTCCGCTGCGGCGTTGAAGTAGGCAAGGACATCCCCTTCAGCGCGATCCGGCAGGATTTTGCGGCCGTGGTCATTGCCGTCGGGCTCAAGCGCTCCCGCCGAATCCCGATTGCCGGGATCGACGCCCCTGGGGTCCTTGGCGCGGTGGAGTTCCTGCGGGAGATGGCGCTCTATCGGCCGGTGGACCTCGGGGAGCGGGTGGTGGTGATCGGCGGTGGTAATGTGGCGTATGACGCCGCGCGCGCGGCGATCCGCCAGAGCGGCATCGACGCCTCCCGTTCCGCCCTCCGCCTCCCGGGCGTCAAGCGGGTCACCCTCTGTTCGCTGGAGAGCCTGGAGGAGATGCCTGCCGACGATGCGGAGATCCTCGAGGGGGATGAGGAGGGAGTGGTGCGGATGAACCGCGTCGGGCCGAAGGAGATTCTCATTGACGAGGCAGGGCGGGTGCGGGGCGTGCGGATGGTGAAAGCCCTCTCGGTCTTCGATGCTGAAGGGCGGTTTGCGCCCAAGTTCGACGAATCGGTGGTGACCGAGCTCGAGGCCGACGCGGTGATCCTGGCGATCGGCCAGCGAGGCGAACTCTCGTTCATCGATCCGCTGCGGGACGGAATCCGGCTCGACTCCCGGGGCGGCTTGGAGATCGAATCCGCCACCCAAGCGACCTCGGCGCCGGGGATTTTCGCCGCCGGCGATATCGTTTACGGGCCGCGGCTGATGATCCACGCCATCGCAAGCGGGAAGAAGGCCGCGCGCGAGGTCCACCGCTTCTTGCGCGGGCGGGCGATCAGGCCTGAAGAGGTGGAACTCCACCTCGAGATCCACGGTTACCGCCGAGAGAACGGCTACGAGAAGCTGCCGCGCGCGCCCGTGCCGGTGCGGCCGGTCGCGGAGCGGACTGCCGGCATGGCCGTGGAGGTCGAGCGCGGCTACGACGAGGCGCAAGCGCGCCGGGAGGCCAGCCGGTGCCTCGATTGCGGTGTGAACACGATCTTCGACGGCGACCTGTGCATCCTCTGCGGCGGGTGTGCCGACGTCTGCCCGGAGGAGTGCCTGAAGCTGGTCTCGGTGTCCCGGCTCGAGCTGACCTCCGAACTGGAGCGGCTCATCGGCGCCCGCCTCGGCGATCTCCCGCTCGAACGAACCAGCGCGATCATCAAGGACGAGGAGCGGTGCATCCGCTGCGCTCTGTGCGCGGAGCGCTGCCCGGTGGGAGCGATCACGATGGAGCGGTACACGTTCAAAGAAACCTGGCAGGAAGAGCCTGCCGGGGACGGCTCTTCTCCGGCCGCCGGAGAGGAGGAGAATCCATGATACCGCCTTCCGGCAGCTCTCCAGCCAAGAAGGGCCGTTTCGAGAAGCCCGTCAAGCGGCGGAACTTTCTCGGCTTCGCGGCGGTCGGCTCTTTCCTCGCCTCCTGGGGCGCGGGGATCATCGGCGCCTTGAGACTCCCGATCCCTTCCGTTTATCCAGAGGCCAATCCACGGTTTCGGATCGGCCGCCCGGACCGTTTCCCGGTAGGAAGCGTGACCCGGATTCCCGGGCGAAACGTCTGGATCTTCCGCGACGAGAGGGGCTTTTACGCGATTTCCGCGGTCTGCACCCACCTCGGCTGCATCGTCGATCGAGGCGAGGATCACTTCAAGTGCCCCTGCCACGGCTCCGTGTTTGATGAGGGTGGAAAGGTCCTCAGCGGCCCCGCGCCGTCGCCGCTCCCCTGGCTGGAGATCGGCCTTGACCCTTCCGGAGAGCTTATCGTCGATACCCAGGTGGCGGTGCCGCCAGGAAGCCGCTATGCAGTTTGAAAAGAGCAAGAAACATACGAACAAAATGGAGCCGGCCAGCGCTCCGCTGGGCGGGTTCCTCCACAACCTTCGCGAGCTGCCGAGGAATTTTTGGGCGGCGGTCTTCAGGAACGGAATGCCCACCTCAGAGCGCGCTCGTTCGAAGGCGGTCTTCGGGAACTTCTTCCTCCACATCCACCCTGCTCGCGTCCACTGCCGCGTCCTCAAGCCCACCGCCACGCTTGGGCTGGGAGTGATCACCGCCGCGCTCTTTGTCATCCTCCTGGTCACCGGCGTTCTGCTGATGGTTTATTACAAGCCCTCCTTGGCCGACGCCTACGACAGCATCCTCGACATCCATCACGTGGTGCCCACGGGGCGCATCATCCGGAACCTCCATCGCTGGACAGCCCACGGCATGGTGGTGGCGGTCTTCCTCCACATGGCTCGAGCGTTTTACACCTCGGCCTACAAGCCGCCTCGCGAGTTCAACTGGCTGATCGGGCTCTTCCTCCTGGTCTTGACCCTGGCGCTGAGCTTCACCGGGTACCTCTTGCCCTGGGACCAGCTCGCTTTCTGGGCGATCACGGTCGGGGCGAACATCGCCCAGTCGCCCCGCGAGATCACCGACGTCCTGGGGATCACCCAGAGTTTCGATGTCGGCGGCTTTCAGAAGGCGATCCTCCTCGGCGCCCATACCGTCGGCCAGGAGGCGCTGATCCGCTTTTATGTCCTCCATATCATGGTCCTGCCGATAATCATGGTGGTGATCATGGGGGTCCATTTCTGGAGGATCCGCAAGGATGGCGGCCTTGCCCGCCCGCGAGCCGCCGACCCGCCTCCTGTCCCGGGCCCGCCGGCCGGCGCGAAGACCTACGGCCTCATGGCGCTCATCCGCGATACCTCTCCGCTGGTGGACCGCGACCTCAAGAACACCATCCCCGCCTGGCCGCGCCTCTTTTACGCTGAACTTGCGGTGGGGACGATCATCACTGCAATGAGCATCGCCATCAGCCTTTGGGCCGATGCCCCCCTCAAGGAGATCGCCAATCCTGAGGTGCCGGAGAATCCGGCGAAGGCGCCGTGGTACTTTCTCGGTCTCCAGGAGATCGTCTCCTACTCGGCCTTCATGGGGGGGATCGGCATACCCGTCATCGTCCTCCTGGGCCTGGCGCTGATCCCGTTTCTGGACCGCGAGAAGGAGGAGGTGGGAGTTTGGTTTTCAGGGCGCCGCGGCCGGCGGGTGGCATGCCGTTCGCTGCTCCTCGCTGCGGCGTTTGTGCCCGCGACTCTCGCTTTCACCATCCGCTACGGGTGGCTGCGGAACTGGTTTCCGGAAATTCCTCAGATCGTCATCACCTTCGCCAACCCCGGAACGCTCTTCGTTGCCGTCTTTGCCGTGTGGTCGCTGTTTGTCCTGACTCGCACCCGATCGACCCGACTTGCGGCCATCGCGCTGTTCACGACGTTTTTGGTGAGTTTCATCATCTTGACCTACTTCGCCACCGTCCACCGCGGGCCGAACTGGGGCTTTTACTGGAGCCAGGCGAGCTGGCCGGAGCTGCACGGAGAATGAGGAGGAGCCAGTGAACACCCCGATTCAGCGTCCGACCGGCTCCGCGAAACCGGCCGCAGGGGACCGCCGGTGGGAGCTCTTGCTCTTGATTTCGAGCCTCACCGCGGCTCTCCTCTTCGGGGCCGCGGCATTTCGCGAGAACAACCTCGCGCCGTGGATCGCCTACCAGCGCGCCTACCGCTCGGCGCTCTTCGCGCGCGCCACCGATGAGCGGACCCGGCGCGCTGCCGCTTCGTTCGAGATTCGCTACTACCAGGTTTATCTCCCCGGGCTTGGCCGAATCGATCGCTGCCCGACATGCCACCTCGGCGCGGAGGATCCACTGATGAAGGATCGTCCCGAACCCTTGAGGACCCATCCCGGCAATATCCTGGCGCACCATCCCTCGGATCGCTTCGGCTGCACGATTTGCCATGGCGGCCGCGGGCGCGCCACGGAGGCGCGAGAGGCCCACGGCGCCGAGCCGGGGCGGCCGGCGCCCATGCGCCGCGGCGATATGCTGCAGGCCGCCTGCGCGCAGTGCCACTCCGATGCGGAGCTGCCTGGAATGCCGGTCTACAACCTCGCGCGGGCGCTCTTTGCGAAGAAAGCGTGTCTCGGATGCCACTCCCTCCGCGGCGCCGGGGGAGCGCAGGGGCCGGACCTCACCGCCGCGGCCGGCAAGCACGGCGTCAAGTGGCACGTCCGGCACTTCATGGACCCGCAAAAGGCCGTTCCGGGCTCGAAGATGCCGAACCCCGGGCTCACCGAAGAAGAAGCTCGGGCGCTTGCCTGCCTGATGATGAGCTTCACCGGAGAAAACCTCTCCCGCGATTATCTCCCGGTGCCCGGCGCCAGAAAGGCGGGGGGGCAGGTGGAGCTGGCCGCGGACCGGCTCGGAGCGGATGTCCCTCCAGGGGCGGCGCCTGGCTACGTCGGATCGGAGACCTGTCTGGTCTGCCACAGCGGCCTCCACCCCGAGGCCGTGGAAAGCTGGCGGAATTCAAAAATGGCGCATGCTTTTGAGGCGGTGCGCGACGCCCCTGATCGCGAGCGCTGCCTTCCCTGCCACGCGACCGGCTATAATCCCGCGACCAACCAGTTCGCGGAGCCGAATGTGACTTGCGAGGCCTGCCACGGGCCGGGGAAGGATTTCGTTCCCGCGGCGCTGGACGGGAAGGTCGCCGAACACCGCGACCGAGCGCTCGCGAACGTCCGGGATCGCAATCCTTGCGTCCGCTGCCACCAGCCCCATGTTCCGAAGGAGAAGCATGAGGAGGCCGTCCGCCGCGCCGCACCCAAGCTCGGGACGGCGACCGCGGCGATTGAAAGTACAAGCAAGAATTGAGGTTAGTATAGGCATAAAAATTGCAAATTATCTGGTCGCCTTCGTGAATGCCCCGTTGGGCCGGCTGAAACCTCTCTCAAGTGAGTGTTGAGCACGAATTTAAAGGGCTCAAGGGAAGGCGAGGGGAATGCGGAAAATTTCCCACAGGGCAAGATTTTTCGCGCTGCACTCCAGGAATTCCAATGAAAATCGGAATTTTTACCAAGACGATTCTCAGCCTCCGTGGGAAGGTGATGCTGGTCGTGGCGGCAGGAATGGCCTTCGCCTTTGCCGCCCTGGCCCTCGTCGTCTTCGAAACCGAACACCGGCTGATCGAGAGCCACCTCGTCCACACCTACCGCGAGACCGCCAAGTCCTTTGCCGCGATCATCAGTCACTCCATCCGCGCCATGGACTTCAAGATGCTCCAGGAGATTCTGGACCACAAGGCCAAAGAAGAGAACATTCGCTACATCCTCGTCCAGGATTCAGCGGGCAGGACCATCGCCCGTGCTGGAGACTGGAAGGAAGAGTTTGCCGCTCATGCCGGGGATGGATCGGAAAATCGCCGAGCGATCCCCGGCGGGGCTCGTGAGGTCCGGGCTCCCCACAGCCTCCTCCATGGGGAGGGACACGTGTTCGAGGTGGACGAGAAGATCCCGGACCTCGAGATCTCCGGCGATTGGACTGTCCACATCGGCGTGGATACGGTGAAGGCGAACCAGGAGGTTATCGCCAACACCAAGCGGATTGTCTTGCTCGCGGGGATCGTGCTGGCCGCCTCCTTGATCACCATGTTTTTTATTGATCAACGGCTGCGGCGGATCTTTCGGGAGCTCATCACCGTGACCTGCCGGATGGCGAGCGGCGATCGCTCGCTCCGCGTGAACATCCGCACCGGCGACGAGCTTCAGATCCTGGGCGAGTCGTTCAATTCGATGGCCAACGTGCTGCGGGAGAAGGAGGAACAGGTCCGCAGCTACGCCGAGACCCTCGAGGCGCGAGTGCGGGAGCGGACCCAGGAGCTGTTCGCGGAAAAACAGAAACTGGCGGCGATCCTCGGCGCGATCCGAGCCGGCCTCATCCTCTATGCTCCGGGCCCGAAGACCGTCTGGATGAACGATATCGTCCAGGAGTGGTTCCATGGGCCCGATGCGTTGCCGCCGCCGATGAAGGAAGATCTGTTCCAGGGTTATGGCGGTGTCGAGAGCATCGCCCGGCGTGTTCTTCAGGAAAAGGTGGCGCTTGAAGCCGAGAAGCAGGTTGACGATCCGAGCGGCGAGGTCAGCTATTTTCAGATCTTTGCCACCCCGATCACGACGGAGGAAGATGACACCCACCAGGCGCTCCTTCTCCTCCTCAATGTCAGCGAAAAGCGGAGGCTGGAGCGGCGGCTCCGGCAGGCGGAGAAGATGGTCGCGATCGGCGAACTCGCCGGCGGCGTCGCCCATGAAATCAACACTCCGGTGGGGGTGGTCATCGCCAAGACCGAGTTTCTCCTGGAGCGGCTCCGGGAGCGGGTGAAGCCCAAGGATATCGAGGACCTGGACAAGATTCTCAAGAACGCGAAACGGATCGCGGTGATCACGCGGGGGCTCTTGTCGTTCTCCCGCGAATCCGGGGCAATGCGGAAGGATGTAACGATCAATGCGCTGATCGAAGAAACCATCCTCCTGTTGGTCGACCGGCTCAAGACCATGGGGGTACAGCTTGAGACCTCGCTCGCCCCGGACCTCCCGGCCATCAGCGCCAATCCCGATGAGCTCCAGCAGGTGTTCCTCAACCTTTTCAGCAACGCCCTGGATGCGATGAGCGGGAAGGATGGGATCAAAAGGCTCCAGATTTCCACCGCGCTGGAAGACAGTTGCATCGCGATAAGGGTCACGGACACGGGGGTCGGCATTCCTCCCGCCCTCAAGGAACGAATCTTCGATCCGTTCTTTTCCACCAAAGGCGTGGGCAAGGGAACTGGACTCGGATTGGCAATCTCCCTCGGCATCGCAAGAGCCCACGGCGGCCAGATCCTGGTTGAAAGTAAAATCAACGAGTGGAGCACCTTTACGGTGAAGCTCCCGATTGGAGCGGAGGCAACGATCCGTGATGCTGGAAGCTGAACGCCGTCAAGCCAGGGATAAAGAAGCGGCGGCGGTCCTGATCGTCGACGACGATGAGGATTTCCTGGAAGTCTGCGCCGAAGCGCTGGAACGGACGGGGGTCCGCATCACCACAAGCACCTCCTCGAGAGAGGCCCTGAAGTTGGCGGGCATGGAAAAGTACGACTTGATTTTTGCGGACCTGAAGATGCCGGAGATGGACGGGCTGGAGTTTCTGGAACGGGCGATGGCGGCAGACCCGGAACTTGCGGTGGTCCTGTTCACCGGCTTTCCAACCGTCGAGACGGCGGTGCGCGCCCTGCGGATCGGCGTCAAGGACTACCTCACCAAGCCGTTCTCCGGCGCTCAGCTCCGCGAGGTGATGGAACGCGTGCTCCTGGCGCGAGCCGCGGAGCGGGCGGCCTCTCCCCAGGGCATGCCGGCGCCCCAGATCCAAGGCTTCATCTGCGGCAGCCCGGCAATGGCACCGGTCCTGGATCTCCTGAACCGCATTGCCGGCCTGATCAGCACGGTGTTCATCACCGGGGAAACTGGCACCGGGAAGGGAGTCCTCGCCAAGGCATTCCACGATCGCAGCCGGCGCTGTTCAAAACCGTTCGTAGCGGTGAACTGCGGCGCGCTGCCGGAAAATCTCCTTGAAAGCGAGCTCTTCGGGCATGAGCGGGGAGCGTTCACGGGGGCGACGCAAGCCCGGCAGGGCCTCATCGAAAGCGCCGAGGGCGGGACCTTGTTTTTGGATGAGATTGTCGAGCTGCCGGTCAACCTGCAGCCCAAGCTCCTGGATGTTCTCCAGGCAAGACAAGTGCGGCGCATCGGCAGCAGCGCTGCCCGCCCGGTCGACTTCCGCTTGATCGTCGCCTCGAACCGCGACGCGGAGCAGGCGGTGAAGGAGGGAAGGCTCCGGGAGGATCTCTATTTTCGGATCAACGTCGTCCGCATCGAGCTTCCACCTCTCCGCAGGCGCCAAGAGGACATTCCCGCCCTGGCCCAACATTTTATCGAGGAGCTCAGTTACACCTGCGGCAGCCTCGTCAAGGGGCTGAATCCGGAAGCGCTGGAAACGCTGCTGGCGCATCCCTGGCCCGGAAACGTGCGCGAGCTGCGAAACGTGATCGAACGGGCCTTGCCCCTCGCCTCCGGCCCTCTTCTCACCCCTGCCGACCTTTTGCCGGCGGGGCTTTCCGCTGAGAAGAAGGCGGCGGGGGATGAGGGCATCTTCACCGTCGAACGTGAGGCGGCGATCCGAAACTTCGAGCAGGATTACATCGAGGAATTGCTCCGCAAGGCCGGCGGGAACGTCGCGCTCGCCTGCCGGTTGGGGGGCATTCCCCGGAATACTTTCTATCGCTACCTCCACAAATACTCCATCCAGCCGGAACATTACAAGAAATCCTGAGAGCGCGCACTTCCTCGGCATTGCCCCATCTAACCTGTGGCGGCATCGCGCCAGAGCCGGGGCTACTCCATGCCTATCTACCTCCCCGCATTGGCATTCAAGGCTGGAATAGAGGGGGTGCGCCCACCCCAGGTTTTTACAGGCATTTCGTTTCAAAAATTGGCATGAGAAATGCAGATGGAGGACGGCGAGGGGGCCGACCCATTATTTTAAAATTTTAAAATCATCTTGAGAGGAAGTGAGGTGGTCTTTGATCTCCTCTATCAACTCCCTTTGGCTTGAGGGCGCCTGCACCAGGGCGGCGTGAAAAGCTTCACGGGCCCCGGCAAGATCGCCTCGGGCAGCCAGGATCTGGCCAAGGGTATCTCCAATATAAGCGGCAAGGTGAGGGGATAATTCCAAAGCGCGGCGGGCATGGGCTTCCGCCCGAGATAGATCCCCGCGGCTTTGCAGAAGAAACAGGGCGTAGTTATTGAGAGTGCGCGCATCTTCAGGATCCAAACGCAGCGCCGTTTCAAAAAGGCCGCGGGCTTTTTCGCAGTTGCCGAGATGAACATAAACTTGATCGCCCGCCTCGATCTCAAAATCCCGATAAGGGAGGATGATGCCGGCTTCCGCGGAGCGATTTCCAATTATCAAACGACCTTCGCCGTTAAAAGCGTTAAGGGAGACGTCCTGCAGGGCATCTCGCAGAAAGAATCCGCCGGCTTCCAGCCAGATACCTTTGACCGCATCGGCATTGAATTCAAATTGACTGACGCTGCGAAGAGGCATTTCTCTCCCTTTTCCCTTAGCGGGAGGAACGGCTTGGGAATTTTCTTTTACAACTGGCTTTTCCTCAGCGAATTCAGGGTGTTTCAAGGCAGTTTCCAGATCGGCGATTGACCTGGGAAGGGGGTACCGGTCTTCCGCGGGCAGGAGCATGGTTTTAAGTCCAGCAAACAGGAAGGCTGAAATGGCTATCGATGCAGAAAATTTCCCGTAGACCATGAGTTTCAAGGAGGCTTCCTGGAGGTACATCTTGAGTTTGATTTGCTCTTCCGAGGCTGTTTTGATGGGGATTGAAGTCCCCTGCACTTTTTTGGGGATTGAATTTTTAGTTTAACCCTCTACCATCGTCAGTAATTCGAATGAGAGATTTCTTTAAGTACCAGCAAGTTTCCAACTTAAAAGGAACTTCGTTGCAAATTCGCTTTTTAGATGAGCACAGGCTGTGGAGGGGTAGCAGGTGACCGGTTGGGAAGACCGCTTGGAGAGCCGGGAGCCCTCTCCCCTGGAGCAAGCTATCCGGAAAGAGGAACAGGCCCAGAAAGGGAAAGAGGAAATCCCGGAGGGCCTGCAGGATGATGATAAAAGGCTGCTGCGCAAGGTCTTACAGCAACTGATGAAAGACCATGCGGCCGGTTATATTATCTATTGCGAGTTTTGCCGGAGCGGAGGGGACTTTGCCATTTTGCCTGGAAGGACCGAGGTGCAATCAAACTGGGGTTTTTATTCTAACCTGGCCCGGAGATGGAATTGCTCGCCAAACACTATCAAAAATTGGCTTAAGGATGCGCTTCGGTTCATCGTGGAGCAGGGAAGAAAAGAAATGGAAAAGCAAAACTGAAATGAAGCCACGAAAGTTGAGTTGAATGTCCCAAAGACTGAAACTGCTATTCGATCAACTGGAATCCGCCGCCAAGAAGCTGGATGGAGATGAGCCGTTGAGCGGGGATGAGAAAAAAGCCCTCCTCAGCCTCAGCGAGGCGAATGAACCCATCCAGACTTCCAGGGAAGAAACGCTCGTTCAGGGGAGAGAACCCCCGCGATTGAAAAACTGGCGCTTTCGTCTGGCCTTCGCCTCGGCTGCAGCCCTTCTTCTCGCCGGGGCGATGTATCTTGGGGTGCAGATCGGCCCCAGCTCTCAAGGCTTGGGTTTGAGCGTGCAGCACATTCCTGATTCCTCCGCAGACCGCTCAGGCAAGCGGCAAGATACATTCCATATTTCTGTAAAAGAGGAATGCTCTGTCCTCAACCTTTTCCGCTCCTGGGATCCCGACCAGAAAACGATTTCCTGGAGGCCTTACCGCTGGCGGGATGGCAGCGCCATCACATTGGTAAAAAAGGAGGAAACCATACGGATCCCCATGGACGTGAGCGAGGATCCAACGGTCACGCAGTTCATCCTTCTCGCCGCCTCGAATAATCCGCTGGATTTGCCCGGAAGCGACAAGGATCTGGAGGCTTTGATCCGCTGCCTGGAAGGCGCCTACAGGAAAGCGGGCGGGGAGGAAAATCTAGCCGCCGCCCTCGCGGCGGCAGGCTCCTGCTTGCCGAAAGGGGCCACCATCCTGGGCCGGGAGTTTGTCGTCAAGTAGCAAGCGGCCGGCTCGGCCGACTGAGTTAGCCGCTGACCCAGGCATTGCCGCTAATACCGGTTGCCGATGAGGATGAATCCCGCCCAGAAATAGGGGTCCTGAAAGGGCTTCTCTGGCAGGCTCGCCTCGCTTCGATCGACAGGAACGGGTTTCCCCCGCACTGAATCCAGCCCCTTCAATTTTTCCTGCACCTCGTTCCGCGATAAACCCCGGAGCCACTTCTTCGCTTCAAAAAGCGCCTCGGCCTTCGGGAGCTTCCGGACCACCAGATTCTCGTAAAACCTCTCCATCAATATCGCCGTCGCCCGGTCCTCGACCTTCCACAAGCTCAGGACGACGCTCCTTGCCCCGGAAAGAAACAAGGCCTGGGAGAAACCAAGGTAACCCTCTCCACCGGCCAGCTTTCCCAGGCCGGTCTCGCAGGCGCTAAGAGTCACGAGCTCCGCGGCAAGTTTCCAGGTCCTGGCGATCTGGACGGCGGTGAGCTTCCCGTCATAGACCAGCTCCCCCGACAAGACCGCCTTCACCGGATCTTCTCCATCGCTCTGGGAGAGGATCAGCGCCGATTGCATGGCCAGCCGATTGTCCATGACCGCGTGGGTCGCAAAATGAAGGTATTGATACTCGCTCAACTTCCCGGAAGCGGCCAGCTCTTGAACCCTTCTCTCGCTCGCCTCCGGTCCAAGCAGGAGGGTGGCTTTCCCGTGCTTTTGAAAGAGGCGGCTCAAGGCCTCCACCTCCGCACGGGTGGCCGGAAGGGCGGGGAAATACGAGCCCTCGCTGTGGCGCAGGAAGGCCTCGAACTCCCGGTCCTTGAGGATCTTCTCCCCCGCTTTTTCCTGACTCAGCAACACCCCGAGCTTCCCAGGATTCACCGCCAGATCCAGCGCCTCCCCTCCCCGCCAGATCTTCACCGGGACCTTTTCCGCGCTTCGGGTTTTTTCGCCCTCGATTCTTTTCATGGCAGGACCGAGGCCATCTCGGCCCTCGAGCTTCTCGCCGCCATAGCCGAGGATCACGTCTCCCCGCTTGAGACCATTTTGCTCCGCATTGGAGCCCGCCTGAACTTGCAGTACGAGAGCCCCGTGATCCGGCGGGGGCGGCGGAGCTTCCTTCTCATCTTCAGGCTTCTTGAAAACCGGATCCCCCAGGGCAAGCAGGCTTCCAAGACCTTTCTCGGAATCTTTTGAATCTTTCTTTTTCTCAAGGAGATGGGCAAACATCGTGGCGGAGGGGGCATAGCTCACGAGGTACTTATCCGCCAGCGCCTCGATGGGGATCCCGGCCATCCTGCCTGCGGGCAAAATGACCAGGTTCCTGACCGGGGGGATCTTCCCCTCTCCAGATAAAAACTGCTCCACCGGTTCCAGCCGCTGGCGATGGAGGCGGCCCAGAAGTTTCAAAAGGGCTTCGGTGCTTGCTTCTTTCTCCCTTTCCGAGGGCCGCTGGGCGATCAGGCTTCTGATTTTTTCAGGAAGCTCGTCATCTGCCGCGGTCCAGGAGCCGCTCTCGCCGCTTCCAGGGAGCTTGACGCACGCGGGGTCGCCGGCATGGCGGAGGAGGATAGCCCAGTGCTCGCCGCCGGGATCGGCTGCTTTCGGCTGGCCTTTAACGTCCACCCAGCCGAGAAGCGCCGTATCCTCCGAAATGTATTTTTGAATGCTCGCGAGATCATAAACCTTCCCGGCCGCCGGGCCATAGCGGTCCTCCAGGTCTTTTTGCAACTGGGAAAGCTCGGCTTGAGCAGATTGATTTTCTTTTTTTAGCTTTTCCAGCTCGTCTTGGCTGTTTTCCGGTTTTTGGTTGCCGGAAAGGCGGGAAATTCTCTCCTCGAGATTCTGGAGCCTGGCGAGAAGCTCATCCAGGCTCTTCCTTTCGCCGTCCGTGAGAGGGCGGAGCGCCCTTTCTGAAAGAGCATCCAGGAGCCCGCGGGCGAGGCTTGATTCAAAATGGCTCCAGGCGGATGAATTTTTTCCGTTCCTTGCTTCAATAGCGGAGAGCGGGATAAAAGGAGAGTAGCCGGATAGAAAACCAGCCCGATCCATGCCAGAAAAATGAACCCGCAGGCGAACAGCTTCGAGAATCCGAGCAGCGTTTAAAAATTCTATCTCCGCCTCATTATATTTCCCCTGATCTTGAAGGACTCCAGCCAGGTTGTTGTAGCTTCTGGCGGTATCGGGATGTTCATCGCCCAAACGGCGCTGGTAAATCTCAAGCGCTTTCCTATGAATCGTCTCCGCTTCGCCGTATTTACCCTGAGCGTGAAGGACTGAGGCCAGGTTGTTGTAGCTGTTAGCGGTATCGGGGTGGTCACCGCCCAAAAGGCGCTGGTAAATCTCAAGCGCTTTCCTATGAATCGTCTCCGCTTCGCCGTATTTCCCCTGAGCGTGAAGGACATTAGCCAGATTGTTGTAGCCTGTGGCGGTGGCGGGGTGGTCATCGCCCAAACGGCGCTGGTCAATCTCAAGCGCTTTCCTATAAAGTATCTCCGCTTCGCCGTATTTCCCCTGAGCATAAAGGTCATTAGCCAGATTGTTGTAGCTTCTGGCGGTATCGGGGTGGTCATCGCCCAAAAGGCGCTGGCGAATCTCAAGCGCTTTCCTATGAATCATCTCCGCTTCGCCGTATTTACCCTGATCGTGAAGGACTAAGGCCAGGTTGTCATAGCTTCTGGCGGTATCGGGGTGGTCATCGCCCAAAAGGCGCTGGTAAATCTCAAGCGCTTTCCTATGAATCGTCTCCGCTTCGCTGTATTTCCCCTGAGCATGAAGGAATGAGGCCAGGCTACTATAGCCTTTGGCGGTATCGGGATGTTCATCGCCCAAACGGCGCTGGTGAATCTCAAGCGCTTTCCTAAAAAGTATCTCCGCTTCGCCGTATTTCCCCTGAGCGTGAAGGACTGAGGCCAGGTTGCCATAGCCTTTGGCGGTATCGGGGTGGTCATCGCCCAAAAGGTGCTGGCGAATCTCAAGCGCTTTCCTATGAATCATCTCAGCTTCCCTGTATTTCCCCTGATTGTGAAGGACTGAGGCCAGGTTGCCATAGCTTCTGGCAGTCGCGGGGTGTTCATCGCCCCAAAGGCGCTGGCGAATCTCAAGCGCTTTCCTATGAATCATCTCCGCTTCGCTGTATTTCCCCTGATCACGAAGAACTAAAGCCAGGTTGTTGTAGCTGTTGGCGGTATCGCGATGGTCATCGCCCAAAAGGCGCTGGTGAATCTCAAGCGCTTTCCTAAAAAGTATCTCAGATTCGCCGTATTTCCCCTGATCTTGAAGGACTGTGGCCAGGTTGTTGTAGCTTCTGGCGGTATCGGGATGGTAATCGCCCAAAAGACGCTCGTAAATCTCAAGCGCCTCTCGGAAAAGTTTTCCGGCTTCAGGATATTTTCCTTTTTCGTAAAGATCTTCCCCCTCCGCCATATTCCTTTCAGCCTCGGCAAGCTGTTCCTGGGCTTCTTGAGACAGGCCGGCAATATACGTCAAGATCTCCACATGGCGTTTGGCATCGGCGGCTTCCCAATGATCCGGGCCTTGCTTTTTTTCGCGCAGGGCCAGGATTTCCCTGGCCGGCTGGAGGGCCTCGGAGAACTTTCCGGCTTTTGAAAGCTCGGTAATCTTTTTCTCAAGGTCTTCCACCAGCTTTGCGTCTTCCCCGCTGAGGGCCCGTCTTGAGGGCTCTTTCTCTGGACCGGCGCCCTCTTTTTCCTTGCCGGCCTTCTCGTCTTTTATGTCTTCAGAGAAACTGGGCTCCTGGAAAGAAAGCGCCGATAAGAAGATCCCTGCCTGAAAAAGAGCCGCCAGAAGTTTAAGGTTTTTCATATCTCACCTCTAAAATGACCAGATCACCACCTGGTTATTTTCTCCCAAGCGGCCCAACAAATCAAAACTTTTAGGCGATCGCGCCGTCTCCCCAATTAGCAAGACAAGCGAGTTCAAGTTCCATGGAAAGCCGGCGTTTTCTCATTAATTTTTTCAGCAATTTTTTAAAAAGCAGGATTCCCAGAAGCATTCCATAGATCGAAATCCCGCTCCAGCCATCCCCATCCCAGAAGTCGTCGCCGCGAGAGATCGGGAGGGCCGCGCCGCAGCCGCCGCCTCCATGCCTTCTCCTTGGAAGTGGGGCTGTTTCAACCCCTGGCTGGGGGGGGTTGGGGATGACTTCGATCCGGAGGATCTTTTCTTCGCAAAGACACGCATCGCATATCTGCACGGTGAATGGATAGCTCCCAGCGCTTTTCGGGAGAGGTGTTCCGGAGATCCAGCCCGTCAAAGGATCGAGGGAAAGTCCCGGGGGGAGTGAGCCGTCCTTCACCTCCCACCGGTAAGGCGGGATTCCTCCCGAGACGGGGATCGGTTGCGAATACGGGAAGTCCTTCCCTTGATAGGGATCCTGGACTCCGGCCTCGGGCAGCGAATCGGCTTCGATGTCGAGGGGTTTGCAAAGGCAGAAAACCAGATCTTCCGTGGCCGCGGCAATCGTGGCCGTCCCATTCACCGTCACGGCATTCTTCTGCAGCGGGCTGTCCGGTTTGGACCGCAGGCCTTCAACGAATTGAACGATGGAGCAATCTTCCTGAGCGCCTTGAGCGGCGCTGAGGAAAATAATAAAGATTTCGTTTTCGCCAGGCGCGATGAAGGTCTTGGCGCTGGTCAAGCTCGCCACCCAGGCAAGCAGGAGCCCTCCAGGAACCGGGTTGCCAGATCCATCGAAGGGATCCAGGCCGTTGAAGATCGCCCCGCCTCGCTCCTTGATCAAAGGCTCGAGAGCCTTTCCCGCCAAGACCTCATCAACCTTGAACACCGCGGGATCAAACCAGAGACACACAGAGCCGGCGCTCACCGGAAAGGAATTTCTCAGCATGACCGAGAGGGAGTTGCCCCTGGGCCCCTTCTTCAGAAAGAAGGCCGCCGGTTCCTGATCTTGGCTAAAAACCGTTTCGGAATCAATGACCCAGAAGAGGCCGAGAGCCATTGAAAGCAAGCGTGAATGACCAAAATTTTTCATGTGAAGCCTTCCTCCAAAAAAACGTTTTTTTTACTTCATACGGCCTCATCGCCAGCCTCCCCGAGCCTCCTTTCAAGGCGAGGCGCAGTGGTCTCCGGGATAGACGCAAGCCGGGAGAAGATCCGGAGTGAGGTCGCTGCCGCAGCTCGGAAAGGGAGCCGGAGGTTGAGGACCGGCCTTGAAGCGCCAGAAGATCAAATACACCGCATCGGAGATGTCCAGCTCCCCCGTGTCGTTGGCATCCATGGCGTCAAAGCAACCGGGGCATGGCAAATCGCTGAGGAAGAGGCAACCCAGAATCTCAATGACATCGCTCACGTCAAACTGCCCATCTTCGTTCGCATCGCCGCGGCGGAAACAGCTCCAATTGGAGCAAAACTTGCCATCCACGGTCATGGCAAGCACCGATTGATTGTTCTGGTTGGTGACGATGTTCCTCACCGGCGCCACCGCCGGGCCCAGGCAGGTCAGGAACTTTAAAGGCGTGCAATTACCCGCCGGCAGGGGTCCTGCCTGCTTGAAGGCGATTCTCAAAATCCGGTGTTCCCCCGGAGCGAGGAGAACCAGCTTGGTTTTGGAGTTGAACCAGCCGAAAGTCAGCCCCTTAAGGCCCACCAGGGGACAGTTGCCGGGGGGATTCAGATCGAAGAACACATCACCGTCCCCCAGCGGGAAATCCGGGCCTTTCTCGACCGCAACCGGAATGATGATCAGGGGGTCACACCCGATGGCGAACTCTCCGGCCTTTACGTGGATACGGTTCTTCAGGATGACATCGATAACATTTGCCTGGCATTGCTCGAAACTCACCGTGGCGCCGCCATCGCCGCATTCATCGGGGATGCCGTTTGAGTTCTCATCTTTTGAGGCGCCGCTCTTGATGTCGCACTCATCTGGAATACCGTTGGCGTTGCAATCCTTGCTCTTTGGGATTGAAAAAATCGCCCCGACCGCATCGATGTCAGCCCCAGGGGTGGCGTTGCAGAGTCCTCCGTCGTCAAGAAGCCCGA
This sequence comes from Planctomycetota bacterium, assembly GCA_016209605.1. GTDB lineage: Bacteria > Planctomycetota > UBA8108 > UBA8108 > JACQVS01 > JACQVS01. The sequence continues at coordinate 15,537 of JACQVS010000102.1, read as the reverse complement.
CCGCATCGAACCTCAATTCCCCGGCCTTGAAGCTCTGGCCAAATCGGTCCAGGAAGAATTTGTCAAGATCGACCCCGCCAGTCCCCCCGCTGGTTTTCCCGATCTCGATGAATTCGTTCCCTTCGCAGGAGAGATTGAGGCGGGCGCAGATCAAGTCCCTGGTCTCTTCATCGGCCCGCACCGAGACCATCAGAGGTTCCGCCGAAGCCGGATCTAGCGAGGCTTCAAAGATGACCAGGTCGATCTGGTCATCGCCGGAGTTGATGAGCAGATTGTCGGTGAAAGCAAACTTGGCTCCGCCGCCGATCCCCAATGAAACGGCTCCCGCGCTCTTGGTGATATCGCCAGGGTTGAGGGCGAAATCAGGCGGTCCGAGGGCTGCTTCGGGCGAGTTGATGTTGGGAAGCGGAGGAGAAGGACAGGCAGCCGTGGCGAAATTCGGGGCATAATCGATGACCGCGTCAAGAAAACTGCACCTCCCCCCCGGAAAAGAGACCTTGACGCCGTCAATCCCCTGAAAGGTCTCTTCCGGACAGGACCTGACCTCGCATTCATCCGGGATGGCGTTCTGGTTGCAGTCAAGGCTCGTTCCCCTGGCGATATCCGCCGCGTCATCGATCTGATTGGCATTGCAGTCGGCGATGTCGATCTCGAAAAAGGCCGCGTCCCCCGCTCCACCGGCATCGAACAAGAAAAGGTCGTAGCCTTTCTCCTTTTTGTCAACCGGATCAATGTAGCGGACCAGGTTGGAGTCAGCAATTCCGCTGGCCATCAAGAGGACCAGCACGCCGCCACGGCCTAGAGAGGTGAAGCCAGATGGCATCTTGTTCAAAATGACTCCCGAACAGTCGGGATCAATCGCATCGGGGGGGCCGAGGACGGTGCCCGGAAATCCTTTCCCGGGATTATCGCCGGCGAGGCCAGGAAAATTCCTATCGAGGCAGTCTGAAAGACAACCCGGAACGGGCGTGATCTCAGGGCCGAAGGCCCAGGCCAGCGTGTTTTGAGCGTAAATGGTGGCGCCGCCAGCGTCCTTTGCGGCCACCGCATCGACATCGATGCCGGTGAGCGGGCCGGCCGATTCACAGACAGGACCTGCCTCTGGTATGCCGTCATCGATGATTTTGAAGACGCTGGGATTGCGGCCAAGCTGGCTGATAGCCACGGTCAGATCGAACGCCACGATGGCCGTTTGTGGAGATTTGTCATTGGATGGAATTCCCAGAGCCTGGTAGGCCGCCGTGCGCTGGGCCGGATCCAAGATCTGGCCAACGACGACGACTGGTTTTGAAAAAGCGGCGGGCGGCGTTGCCAAGGTTAAAAGAACGGTTGCGATGAAACCATAAAGCGACCCAAATTGAATTGATCCTCCGCTCAGCATTTTACAATCCTCCTGACGGTAAATAGTTTTAAAAGACCCCCGAGTTAGACTTCACCCGCTCAACGCCAAGTAAGCCGGCGAGCCATTCCAAGACGATTTTTTCCGGGGCTGACTGAAACTCTCTAACTACTAACCCGGGGAAATCGCATGGGAGCTTTTCTTAAGCGCATGATCTTAAAAAAGTTAGGAATCAGCCCATTGCGAATTTGAAATTTTGAAGTGTTGGCGGCGGCAGGGCGGGGAGGAGTTAATTTTGGGGATTTCTTCTCGCCCGGATCAGCTTGGCGATCTCGATGATGGTGATCGGGAACAGCGCCAGCCCGAACATCACCAGCCACTCCCAGGAGAACCGCGTCGCCGTCTCGAAGACCTCCTGCACGCCGGGCAGGGTGACCACCGCGAGCTGGAGCAGTAAGGAAATGGCCACGGCGCTGAGGAGGTGGGGGTTCGTGAAGAATCCCAGCCGAAGCAAGATCTGGGTGTTGCTCCTTCCCGCCAGGTAGCGGAACAGCTCATCGATGACGATGACGCAAAAAGCCACCCACACCATGGCCGAAGCTTCCCTGGTGACATCGGTGCCGCTGATCCCCATGGCAATGCCGAGGTCGGCCACTTTAACCGCCGGCGCGTCGTTGACGCCGTCGCCGGTCATCGCCTCCACCTGGCCGCGGGCCTTCCAGGAGCGCACGATGCGCGGCTTGTGCTCCGCCGATACACGCGCGTAAACCGGGATTCGATCCACCCGCTGGACCAGCTCATCGTCTGACATGTCGTTGAGCTACTGGCCGGCGCAGGCCCGGTCGCCCGGCGCCTCGATCCCCAGCTCGCGGGCGATGGCCAGAGCCAGCACCCGGAGGGCGCGCGCCGCCGGGCCACGCCTTTCGGCAGGATGACCTCCGGAGCACCCTTGGCCCGAAAGGTTTTGAAGGCCTCCAGGGCCGCGTCTGCGGAAAGTCCGTGGAAAGGGGGCTCCGCTGCTGGGTTCTGGTGGAGGCTCATGACCGGCTTACCGCCGGTTTACAAAAAAACAGCAAAGACCATACCCAACTCAATTTCCCGAGAAATTTCACGCTAGGCTGAAAAATTCCGCCAACGGCGTGAAAAAAATCCCATAAACATCTCGAGTAATCGGCCAGGCCGTGATCGAACCTGTGAAAGCTCTGTGACTAAGGTCATTTGTCATCGGATTAATATTTCGGTGGCATGTTAGTTGCGGAAAATTTCCGCTAATTGAATTGAAATGTGGCTTTTTTCGCTGAATCCGTCGCTGAAAAGGGAAGTTTTTATCCATGAAGCAGGAAAAACCGCTCTCGCAGGGTCTGTTGGTGGCCGTAACCCTCGTCCTGATCTTGATCATCCTTCTCGCGATTCGAGCTTATCGTCTGGCCCCGCCGGAAGGCCCCTCCCGAATCCCCGCCGGCCTCGAATCTGCCGACATTACCGGATCTTACGACCCTTCCCAGACCCTTTCTTCCTCTCCGGAGCTACTGAGCCTCGGCAAGCAAGTTTATGAAAAGCAGTGCTCCGCCTGCCATGGAGTCGATGGCGCCGGCGGCGGCCCGGCGGCTTTTCTCCTCTACCCGCGGCCGCGCGATTTCACCCTGGCGCGGTACCGGTTGATTTCCACCTGGGATGGGATCCCCACCGACACCGACCTCTTCCGGACCATTTCCCGCGGCATGCCGGGCTCGGCCATGCCCTCGTGGGCCCACCTTTCCGAGAAGACGAGGTGGGGCCTGGTCCATTACGTGAAAAGCCTGGCGGCGGAACCGACCGCCTTCACTCCCGAGCCGCAGCCCGGCGCCCACACCGGCATCGTCCAGGTGCCGCCGGAACCGCCGTACACCGAAGCGGCGCCAGCGCGGGCAGCGGAGCTGTTCGCGCAGGGGTGCGCCTCCTGCCACGGAGCGAAGGCCAAGGGAGACGGCGTCCAATTGCAGTTTGACGAGAAAAACCTGCCCACCCGGCCCCGCGACTTGACCCTGGGCGTCTTCAAAGGCAGCCCCAGGCCGGAGGACATCTTCCGCCGCGTCGTCGCCGGCATGCCGGGCTCCCCCATGCCGAGCAGCCCGCACCTCTACGGCGAGGATGGCTGGCACATCGTCCATTTCATCCGCTCGCTGTCGAGCGATGAGCAGAGACACCGCGTCGAAATGCGCCGCTTCCTCATCACCGCGCCGCGCGCCGCCCGGCTCCCCGAGCACCCCGATGACGGCGACTGGAGGGACGCGCCCCGCGTCAAGCTCCACCTCATGCCGCTCTGGTGGCGAGCCGTGCGGCCCGAAGAGCTCACCGTCCAGGCCCTCCACAACGGCAGGGAAGTCGCCCTTCTGCTCACCTGGGAGGACGAGACCCATGACCACACCGCCATGCGGCCGCAGGACTTCCGCGATGCGGCGGCGCTCGAGTTTTCCTTGACCCCCGATCCGCCCTTCTTCGCCATGGGCGCGGCGGGCGAGTTCGTCAACCTCTGGATGTGGAAATCGGAGCGGCAGGCGGATCTGGAACCCGCCTTCCAGGACCTGGAGAAGATTTATCCGAATATCGGCATCGACGCCTACCCGAACCTGAGCCGCTCGGCCCTGGAACAGCCGATGCGCCATGCCTTGACCTTGCAGTCCGATCCGACCTTCGTCACCGGCTGGGGGGCCGGCAACATCGTCTCGGACCCGACCCGAAAGAGCCCGGCCGAGGATCTGGTGTCGCAGGGCTTCGGCACCCTGGCGTCCCGGCCCAAGATCGATCAAAGCATCGCCTCCAGCGGCGTGTACTCCACCGGCTCTTACCGGGTGATGTTCCGCCGCGCCCTGGCCCCGAACGGCCAGCGGTCGGTTTCCTTCAAGCCCGGCAGCAGCGTCCCGGTAGCTTTTGCCGTCTGGAACGGCAGCGCCGGCGACCGCGACGGCAAGAAGTCGGTGACTATCTGGCAAGAGCTGTATCTGGCGCCGTGACCCAAACGGAATATCGATTCTGGCCAATTGAATGAGGACCCCATGACCGATCACCCCAACAACCCCGACAAGCGCATCGACCGACGTTCCTTCATGCACTGGCTGAGCCTCGGAGGCGGGGCCGCCCTCCTGAACCTCAACATGCCTTTCCGGCTGCTCGCCGCCATCGATCCCAATGACAATCCGCTGTCGCGGGCGGTGTCGCGCGACTGGGAAAAAATCTACCGCGACCAGTACCGCTACGACTCCATGTTCGACTGGGTCTGCTCCCCCAACGATACCCACGCCTGCCGGATCCGCTCGTACATCAGAAACGGCATCGTCATCCGCAGCAGCGCCACCTATGACTACCAGAAATATGCCGATCTGTACGGCAACCACGCCACCGCCAACTGGAACCCGCGCCAGTGCGCCAAGGGATACACTTTCCACCGCGTCCTCTATGGCCCCTACCGCTTGAGGCATCCGATCGTGCGCAAGGGCTGGAAAGCCTGGGCCGATGCCGGCTTTCCGGACCTGACGCCGGAGCTGAAGTCGAGGTTCCTTTTCGACAACCGCGGGCAGGATGAGTTCGTTCAAATCCCCTGGGAGGACGCCTTCCGTTACGTCGCCAGGGGCATCGTGTCGATCGCGCGGCGGTACAGCGGCGAGGAAGGAAAAAAGCGCCTGCTGGCGCAGGGCTACCAGCCCGAGATGGTCGAGGAGACCCGCGGCGCCGGCACGCGCACGATCAAGATGCGCGGCGGCATGGGCCTCCTCGGCGTCATCGGCAAGTACGGCTGCTACCGCCTCAACAACTCCCTCGCCCTCCTCGACGCCAAGATCCGCGGCGTCGGCCCGGACCAGGCCCTGGCGGGGCGCAACTACTCCAACTACACCTGGCACGGCGACCAGGCTCCCGGCCAGCCCTGGGTGCACGGCCTGCAGGCCTCCGACTGCGACTTCAACGACCTGCGGTTCTCCAAGCTCATCATCATGGATGGCAAGAACCTGGTCGAGAACAAGCTGACCGATTCCCACTGGTTCATCGAGTGCATGGAGCGCGGCGGCAAGATTGTCGTCATCGCGCCTGAATACGGCCCGCCTTCAACCAAAGCGGACTACTGGATCCCCATCCGCCCACAGACCGATGCCGCGCTGTGGCTCGGCATCACCAAACTGATGATCGATGACAAGCAGTACGATGAAGCTTTTGTCAAGCAGTTTACCGATTTCCCACTCCTGGTCCGCACCGACAATCTCCGCCGCCTCCGTGCCCATGAAGTTTTCCCCAACTACCAGACCAGCCTGTCCCCCGACGGCGCATCGATGAAGATTCAAGGCCTCACCAAGGAGCAGCATCAGAAGCTCGGCGACTACGTGGTCTGGGACGAGGCCCAGAACGGCCCGCGCGCCCTGACGCGCGATGACGTCGGCGCCGGCATGGAAAAGAAGGGGATCAAGCCCGCCTTGAGCGGCGCCTTCGAGGTCAAGCTGGTTGACGGCTCCACCGTCGCCGTGCAGACGCTCTGGTCGCTGTACCAGGTGCACCTCAAGGACTACGACCTCGACACCGTCTGCGAGATCACCCATTCTCCGCGCGAGCTGATCGAGCGTCTGGCCAAGGACATCGCCGCCATGAAACCGGTGGCCATCCACCAGGGCGAGGGCATCAACCACTGGTTTCACGCCACCGAGATGAACCGGGCGGCCTACCTGCCGCTCCTGCTGACCGGCAACATCGGCAAGCCGGGCGCCGGCTGCCACACCTGGGCCGGCAACTACAAGGCGGCCCTCTTCCAGGGTTCGCCGTGGACCGGCCCGGGATTCAAGGGTTGGGTGGCCGAGGACCCCTTCGAGATCAATCTCGACCCGAACGCTCCCGGCAAGGCCATCCACGCCCACGCCTACACCAAGGATGAAGAGCCGGCCTACTGGAACCACGGCGACCTGGCGCTCATCGTCGACACGCCCAAGTTCGGCCGCAGGAACTTCACCGGCAAGACTCACATGCCGACTCCGACCAAGGCCATGATCTTCACCAACGTCAACCTGATCAACAACGCCAAGTGGGCCTACGGCGTGATCAAGAACGTCAATCCCAACGTCGAGATGATCGTCTCGGTCGACATCCAGATGACCGCCTCGATCGAGTACTCGGACATCGCCCTGCCGGCGAACTCCTGGCTGGAGTTCGAGGACCTCGAGATCACGGCCAGCTGCTCCAATCCTTTCCTGCAGATCTGGAAGGGCGGCATCAAGCCGGTTTTCAACTCCAAGGATGACCTCGCCATCCTGGCCGGAATCGCCAAGGCGCTGGCCGAGGAGACCGGAGAGAAGCGGTTCATCGACTACTTCAAGTTCGAGCACGAGGGGAAGCGCTCGGTCTACATCCAGCGCCTGCTCGACTCCTGCACGACCACTTCAGGATACAAGCTGAGCGACATCATGGCCGGCAAGCATGGCCCTCCCGGCGGCTGCCTGCTCAATTTTCGCACCTATCCGCGCATCCCGTTCTATGAACAAGTGCACGACAGCCAGCCTTTCTTCACCGACACCGGCCGGCTGCATGCTTACGCCGACGTCCCCGAGGCCATCGAGTACGGCGAGAACTTCATCGTCCACCGCGAAGGCCCCGAGGCGACGCCTTACCTGCCCAACGCCATCGTCAGCTCGAACCCCTTCATCCGGCCGGAGGATTACGGCCTCTCGAAGGATGATGAGCACTGGGATCACCGCACCATCCGCAACATCAAGCTGCCGTGGGCCGAGGTCAAGAACACCCGGAACTTCCTGTGGGAGAAGGGCTTTCAATTCTACTGCATCACTCCCAAGACGCGTCACCGCGTGCACTCGAGCTGGTCGAATGTCGACTGGCACATGGTCTACGACTCCAACTTCGGCGACCCCTACCGCCTTGACAAGCGCGCCCCGTGCGTCGGCGAGCACCAGCTTCACATCAACCCGCAGGCGGCGCGCGATCTCGGCATCAACGATGGGGACTACGTCTACGTCGACGCCAATCCAGCCGACCGGCCTTACTTGAACGCCAAGCCCGACGACCCGTTCTACAAGGTGTCGCGCTGCATGCTGCGCGTCAAGTACAACCACGCCTATCCCTACAATATCGTCATGATGAAGCACGCGCCGTTCATCGCCACGGAAAAGAGCGTCAAGGCCCATGAAACCAGGCCGGACGGCCGCGCCCTGTCGGAGAACACCGGCTACCAGGCCAACCTGCGTTACGGGTCCCAGCAGTCCATCACCCGCAACTGGCACATGCCCATGCACCAGACCGACACGCTCTTCCACAAGGCCAAGGTGTTCATGGGATTCATCTTCGGCGGCGAGGCCGACAATCACGCCATCAACACCGTCCCCAAGGAAACGCTGGTCCGCGTCACCAAGGCGGAAGATGGCGGCCTGGGCGGCAAGGGGATCTGGGCTCCGGCCACCACCGGCTTCACGCCGGACAACGAGAACGAATTCATGAAGCGTTACCTGACCGGCGACCTGATCAAGGTCAAGGAAGCTTGACAAAAAATCGAAAAGATCAATCTGTTGGAGAAACGTGTATGCCATATGACGATCCGGACATGACCGACCCCATGGAGATGATCGGCGTCGAGCTTCCGGCCGAGGAGCCGGCCATGGAAGAGCTCGCCCGAGTTTTCGCCGAGGAGTTCGCCCGCATGGGCTTTGACGAACGGAAGCTGCTCCATCTCTTCAAGACTCCCTTTTACGCCGGCGCCCACAACGCCTACCTCGCCCTGGGCGAGGAGAAGATCCAGGAGATCGTCCGAGCCAGCCTCGAGGTGTGGGGGCGCATCCGCTTCCTGGACCGGGAAGCCGATCCCGGAAGCGGCATGATCCTGCTGCCGGTCTTGCCGGTCTTGAAAGGGACCGATAACCAACATGAAACCGACGATATGGAACCTTGCCAGGAGGACCAATAACCATGGCCAAAGTCTTCAACTGGAACCTGGGGCGAGAGATGGCTTACCCCTACGAGGCGCGCTCCCCGCAGCGGCAATTCGCCTTCGTCTTCAATATCAACCGATGCATCGCCTGCCAGAGCTGCACCATGGCTTGCAAGTCCACCTGGACCTTCAGCAAGGGCCAGGAGCACATGTGGTGGGCGAACGTCGAAACCAAGCCCTACGGGGGCTACCCCAAGTTCTGGGACATGAAGATCCTCGAGCTGCTCGAGAACGCCAATTCCGGCGGCCAGACCTGGTCGGGCGAAGGCAAAAGCGCCAAGAATCCTTACGGCCGCTTCGAGGGGAAGACCATCTTCGAGGCCGCGGAAAACACCCTGGTTCCTGACAGCGCCCGCGTCCTGGGATACCTGCCCGCCGATGAGGAGTGGAACTCTCCCAACATTTATGAGGACAATCCGGTCGGCGATCGCGGCGTCCGCTACCAGCTCGACCAGGCCGGCGTGCAGCTGCCGATCCACAAGACCTGGTTCTTCTACCTGGCGCGCATCTGCAACCACTGCTCGTATCCCGCCTGCCTGGCCGCCTGCCCCCGCAAGGCGATCTACAAGCGTCCCGAAGACGGCATCGTCCTGATCGACCAGTCGGAGTGCCGCGGCTACCGCAAGTGCGTCGAAGCCTGTCCGTACAAGAAGTCGATGTACCGAGGCAACACGCGCATCAGCGAGAAGTGCATCGCCTGCTACCCGCGCGTCGAGGGAACCGACCCCGAGAGCGGCGGCCAGCCCATGGAAACCCGCTGCATGGCGGCGTGCATCGGTCAGATCCGCATGCAAGGGCTGGTCAAGGTCAACGCCGATGGCACCTGGGCGGAGGATCGCGCCCATCCGCTCTACTACCTGGTGCACGTCGCCAAGGTGGCGCTGCCGCTTTACCCGCAATTCGGCACGCAGCCCAACGGCTATTACATCCCGCCGCGCTGGGTGCCGAGGCCGTACCTGCGGCAGATGTTCGGCCCCGGCGTCGATGAGGCCATCGAGCGCTACACCAATCCCGACCGCGAGCTGACCGCCGTGCTGCAGCTCTTCCGGCGGTCCAACCTCATCATTTACCGCTACGAAATCAAGGAAGGAAAGAAGATCTACGAGGGCACGCTCAACGGCAAGCCGTACGCCCTGCACAACGACACCGTGATCGCCTACAACCGCGACGGCAAGGAGATCTTCCGCACCACCATCGAGGAGCCGGTGCACATCCGGCCGGGGGTGCACGCGAATTCGATCTAACAAGGAAGAAATTAACCGCAGAGGTCGCAGAGAGCGCAGAGAAGAAAGAAAAGAGATTATGAAAGAGATATTGAACAATTCCAGCGATCTTGAGGTCGAACTGGCTTTGTGCCGCGGCGGAATGTACCGCCTGCTGGCCGATCTGCTCTGCTTTCCCCAGCCCAGCACCCTCTCGCAGTTTGAAGACGGCGATGAGGCCACGGTCCTCCTGGAGGCGGCGGAGCTGCTGGATCGAAAAGCCAAGAGCCCGGAGCTGCCTTTGGCCCCGATCGTCGAGCGGCTGGCCCAGTTCGCCCGGGAGTCGGCTCTCAAAGACCTGGACGGCGCCTACCAGCGGCTGTTCGGCCACACGGCTCATGGGCAAGTGCCCCCCTATGAAACCGAGTACGGCCTCGAGGACCTTTTCCGGCAGTCGCAGGAGCTGGCCGACATCGGCGGTTTTTACAACGCCTTTGGCTTGATGGTCGCGAATTCGATCCATGAGCGGCAGGATCATATCAGCGCCGAGTGCGAGTTCATGGCCTTCCTGGCCGTCAAGGAGGCCCAGGCCTTGAGCTCCGGCGACCGGGAGGCCTTCGAGGTCTCCAAAGGCGCCGAGAAGTCGTTCCTCAAAGAGCATCTGGGCCGCTTTGGCCGGGCCTTCGCCCGTTCGCTCCAGAAGGCGGCCCAGAATAAGGAGCGGTATCTCTTTTATCAGCCGTATCTCTTTTATCAGAAGGTGGCCGATCTCCTGTTCGCCTTCTTGACGGCCGAGTGCCTCGAATTCGGCATCCCGCCGGGCCCCGAGCTCATCCGGCTGAGCCGGATCAAGGAGGAGGATGTCCCCATGGCCTGCGGCTCGGTTTGCCAACTGATGAAAGGCGCCGATTCCACGTGCAGCGAGTAATTTCAGCGTGTCAAGGTCAGGGTCAAGATGGAAATTGAGATCGATCCTCAACTGGTGGAAGAAGCGGTCAGCCTGGCGATGCGCCGCCGGCCGCAGTCCAGCTACTGGCAGGAGCGCGAGGCGCTCTACGAGATCGAGGAGCCGGAGCGGCGCGAGGCCGAATTCAACCGGTTGAACCAGCGCTTCTTCGACGACCTGTCTCTCGGCGCCCCCATTTTCCAGGCCCTCTCCGAACAGCACCTCATTGCCCAAGGCGTTCAGAAGGGCCGCGTCCTGCGCTCCCTCGCCAGGAAAGAGGAAGGCGCGGAGCTTTTCGTCAATCCGGCGCCGTCTCGGGGAGAGGGAGAAACGGTCCGCTCGCTGGCCATCCGCCTCGCGCCGCAGTCCTTGCTCGACCCCGAGGTTTTGCTCCCCTTTTTGCGCCATGAGCTTTTCCACATCGCCGACATGCTGGATCCTTCCTTCCAGTACGATCCGGAGCTTCCGGAGGTCGAAGGCGGCTCGACGCGCGTGAAGCTCATCCTCAACCGCTACCGGGTCCTCTGGGACACGGTGATCGACGGCCGATTGTGCCGGCGCGGCACCGCCGCGGCGAAAGCGCGCGAGCTGCGCCAGCGCGAGTTTTGCGGCGAATTCGCCCTGCTCGGAGAGAAGGCCGCTCTGGAGTTCGGCCGCTGGTTCGAATGCGAGCGCCCCAGCCACCCCGAGTTGCTGAAGTTCGCCGCCGACCCCCTTACCGCCGGCGGGCATGCCGCCACCGGCGCCACCACCTTCTTCTGCCCGCTCTGCCAGGGCCTCGGCACGAACGCCCTGTCCTCTGGATTGGCCTTGCCGGAAAGCCTGGCCAGTGAAATCCGGCGAGATGCCCCCCGCTGGCAGCCGGTTCAGGGCCTCTGCCAGCAGTGCCTCGACCTCTACAAGAGCCGGCCCCTCTCCCGCGCCGCCGCCGACGCGCTCCCGAAGGGATGACCACAAAAGGCTTTGAAGGGGATTTGGTCGCTGATAAGATGTCATCTAGCGCCTAAATCGCGAGCCGCTCATGCTTAACCGCTCACCCCAAGAACCGCACTTGACAGCCCGAAGCGGATGGTTCGGCCCGAAGGGGCGTTTTCGACAGTTTGATGGCCTGACCGTCCGCCTCGCCGCGGGGATCACGCTGCTCGTGATCAGCCTCCTCGCTGTCGGGTTGTACGCCCTCTCCCGCCTTCACTTCAACCAGACGATCGAGGCCCGCCGGCGGGCCGCGGAGCTGCAGAATCGCATCCTCGCTGCGGCGATTCATCATCAGATGATCGAGAAGGACAGGAAACTGATCCAGGCCATCCTCCGCGAGATCGGCAGCGAGCCGGAGGTGCAGACCGCCATGATCCTTGACCATAAGGGCGTCGTCCAGTTCTCGAGCCGGCCGGATTTCGTCGGCCATGAAATTCCCCAGGACTCCCCAGCGTGCATGGTGTGTCATTCGAAGAGCGGAGCTGAACGTGAACGCTGGGCGCTCCTGGACGGGGAGGTCGGAACGCTGCGCAGCGTCCTGCCTTTCGAGAACCGCCGCGAGTGCCACCCATGCCATGACCCGAAAAGGCGGATCAATGGAATCCTCATCCTGGACCTCTCGCTGGCCGAGATCCAGGCTCAGCTCCGCCACGATGCGATCGGGATGGGGGTTGGAACGGTTCTGCTGGGATTCCTCATTCTTGGGGGGGTGAGCTTGCTCGTGCGGCGCCTCATCCTCGTTCGCCTGGCCAAGCTCGGCCGCGCTGCCCGGTCCATCGCGGCCGGCAATCTGACCGAGCGAGCCGCCGTGGAAGGCCAGGACAGGATCGCGTCGCTGGCGCAGGACTTCAACAACATGGCCGAAGCCATCTCGCAGCTCATCGCGGAAATCCGTGAACGCGAGTCCGAGCTGGCGAACGTCATGAACAGCCTCGACGATGGCCTGGTCGTCTTCGACCGGGATTTTCGCGTGGTGGGCGCCAATCGTTCTTTTTCGAGAAGGCTGGGCAAGCACCCGGAGGCCCTCCGGCACCTCAGCTGCCGCGATGCCATCGGAGCCGTGCTTCCTTGCTGCCCAAGCGGCGAGGATTGTCCGGTCGGGAGATGCCTGGCCACCGGCGAGGTCCAGCGTTCCGTCTACCAGACGGCCTCCGAAAACGGCGACCAGCGTCGCGTGGAGGAGGTCTACGCCTCGCCCATCCTGGATGAGAACGGCGAGGTCGTGCAGGTGGTCGAAATCTGGCGGGACATCAGCGAACGGATGAAAGAAAAAGAGCGCCTAGCCGAGGTCGAGCGCCAGGTGCCTCTCGGAGTCCTGGCTTCCGGTTTTTCTCACGAGATGAACACTCCTCTCGCCTCGATGCTGACGTGCGCGGAGTCGGTGATCGGCCGGATCGATGAGTTCGAGGGCCAGGGTGGCCGGGAGGCGATACTGCCGGCGATCCGGGAATCCGCGGAGACCATCCGGCAGGAGGTGCTCCGCTGCCGGAGGATCACGGAGCAGTTCCGGCGTTTTTCAAGGGGCATTCCACCCTCGATCGAGCCCATCGATCTGCGGCAGGTGGTGGCAGGGGTCGTGTCGCTGGTGACCCCGACGGCGCGGGGAGCCGGTGTGACCATCGGAATCGAGGGAGATGAGTCCGTCCCCGTCGTGGCGGCGAACACCGAGGTGGCGCAGCAAGTCGTCCTCAATCTCCTGATCAACGCCATCCAGTCGTTTGACGACAAGGGGGGGTCCATCGCCATTCGCTTCCATACCGATTCCAGCGTGCGAATTCAGATCCAGGACACCGGGCGCGGGATCGCCCCCGAGGACCGGAGGCATCTGTTCATGCCCTCCCACAGTTGGAAGCCCAACGGCACCGGGCTGGGATTGTACCTTTCGCGCGGCTTCATGCGCCGGTTCGGCGGTGACATCCGCCTGGTGGAGAGCGAGGTTGGGGCGGGATCCTGCTTCGAGATCATTTTCCCGCTGGCGGTCAAGGAAAAGTCATGATCGATGCGGCCAAGAGCTCGCGGGTGCTCCTTGTCGACGACGACGACACGTTCCGCCGCGTCATGTCAGGGGAGCTGGCGCGGCGGGGGTACGCTGTCGCCTCCGTGTCCACCGGCCAGGCTGCCCTGGCCCACGCCGCGAGCGTCGAGACCGACGTGATCCTTCTCGACTTGCGGCTTCCAGACATGGATGGAATAGAAGTCCTGAAAAGGCTGCGCGAGCGGGAAAAGGCAGGCGGCGTGGTCGTCCTGACGGGGCATGGCACGATCGACACGGCGATCCAGGCCGTGCGGCTGGGCGCTTACGATTATCTGGAGAAGCCGTGCCCGGTCGAAAAGGTCGAGATAGCGATCCAGAAGGCTCACGAGCATGAGACGCTGGTGGAGCGCCAGAAAGTCCTGGAGGACGGCTATTCACCGCCCGATCTACAACTGGAATTTGTCGGCTGCAGCTCGGCCTTCGAGAAGATCCGCCATACCATTGCCAAGATCGCGGCCGCGGACGAGGCGACCTTGGTTCTGGGCGAGACCGGCGTCGGAAAGGAAATGGTGGCGACGCTCCTCCACGCGCAAAGTCCAAGGAAAGAGAGGCCTTTCGTGGTCATGGATTGCGCCGGACTCCACGAGAACCTCTTGCAAAGCGAGCTGTTCGGGCACGAGAAAGGGGCGTTCACGGGCGCCGTGCGCCAGAAGCACGGGCTCTTCGAGGTGGCCAACACCGGGACCCTCTTCCTCGACGAGGTTGGAGACACCAGTCCGGAGATCCAGGCCAAGCTCCTGCGGGTTCTCGAGACGGGACGGTTCCGGCGCTTGGGGGGAACAAGAGAAATCGCGGTGAATGTCCGCGTGATCTCCGCCACGAACCGGGACCTCAAGGAAGCGATCTCCCGGGGAAACTTCCGCGAGGATTTGTTTTTCCGGCTGGCCACCTTCACTGTCGAGATTCCACCTCTGAGGGAGCGCCCGGAGGATATCCCGCTTCTCGTGGAGCATTTTACCCGGCAGTTCAACCTTCGTTTCTCCCGGGCAAAAAGCTTCAGCCCGAAGGCCATGGCGATCCTGCTGCGCTACCGCTGGCCGGGCAACATCCGGGAGCTGATTCATGTCGTCGAGCAAGCCGTGGTGCTCACCGAGGCGAAAGTGATCGAACCGGAAAACCTGCCAGCCTCGGTCCGAGGGGACACCTCCGAGCCCGAGGGGGCGATCGCCAGAGACGAGTTGCTTCCCCTCCGGGAACTTGAGCGCCGCCACGTGCTCTCCGTGCTGAAAAAGGCGGGGGGGAACCGGGCCCGGGCGGCCCGTATCCTGGAAATCAGCGCCAGGAACCTCTACCGGCTGCTCAAAGGATATGGCTGGCCCGCGGGAAACTCCTCCCTGGAAGCGGAGGAAGCGGACAAAAGTTCCACCTCCCCATGACTTTTTGTCCGCCATCCAAATCCAATCGGCAGAGGGACTTAGAATAGATCCGGTCCGAATCCTGACAACTTGTCAGCCCTGCCCTTTTCCCCTCCTTCACGCGGCGCGTCATAACCCTAAAGACGGACAGCAATTCCCCCGCTCAAGGACGTGGCATGAAGGTTGCTTAAGCGCTTTGCTGCTCGGCGTTGGTAAATGAGATTAACATCAAGAGCGGAGGGTTAACGACATGTTCTGGACCATTTTGATCGTTGTCGAGTTGTTCACCGTCGGGGCGACCTTGTTCATCATGCTCGTGGCCAATGAGGGCATCAAGGCCGCCCAGGACAAGGAGGCGGAGGAGAGGAAGTATGCGGACCGGGAACTGGCCAGGATGCCCCGCTTCTTCTCGAGGCTTCCTCCAGTCGATCGCGCCCAGCAGCGGATACGCGTCGACGATCAGACCCTGGCCCGATTCGAGCAGTACCTCAAGGCGGAGCAGGAATTGGCCGAAGAGTTCGTCTCCGAGCCTTCCCTTGCGAGCCTCTACCGGGATTGGGAAAAGCCTTTGACCCTTAATTAGTTTCTGTTGTCTAAGGCGGGCTGCGCGCTTCGCGCTCCGCCCGCAACCCAATAATAACCGCAAAGACGCAAAGGACGCAAAGTTAAGACGCAAAGCGAATTGGAGAGCGGTCCTGGGACGCCAAGACATCTCCGCAGCCTGCGAAGAAGT
>JACQVS010000007.1 GCA_016209605.1 Planctomycetota bacterium | reverse complement strand
CTTTTGTCTCCTGGCGGCGTTGCGCTCTCTCGTTGATACTCCGTCCCGTATCAACTCCGCTCGCGCGCCTTGCCAGTAGCCAAAATCGCTCGACCTGACCCTACAACTATTTGCGAAAGACTGCACTAAGTCACACCTTGCAATCGTACCAATGATTCTTGAGCGAGACAACTTAAAGTCTTTTGGAAAATTCGGTAACTCCAAAACTCCAACAAAACAGTTGCTTATTACCCTCAAATTTTTTAAAAGTAGAGGTTCAGTCTATGGCGCCAAACCGATCTTCCCAGCCAGAGGCCCAAAGAAGCTACCGCGTCGCCGTCATCGGCAGGACCGGCCGGGGTGACTATGGCCACGGCCTCGACCTGGTATGGAAGGAGATCCCTCAAGCCCGGGTGGTGGCGGTGGCCGATGAAAACGAGGCCGGCGCCAGGGCGGCGGCGGCGCGGACCGGCGCCAAGGGAGTCTACACCGACTACCGCAAGATGCTGCTCGCCGAGCGGCCGGACCTCGCCGCCGTCGCGCCCCGCTGGGTCGATGGACACTGCGACATGGTGCTGGCGTGCGCGGAGGCCGGGGCGAGCGTCTACCTTGAAAAGCCCATGGCGCGAACCCCGCGCGAGGCCGATCAGATGATCGATGCCTGCAACCGCTCGCACGTCAAGCTGCAGCTCGCTTACCAGGTCCGCCTCGCCCCCGCCGTGGCCGAGGCGCGCCGGCGGATCGCCGCCGGGGAGCTCGGCCAGCTCCTCGAGATGCGCGGCCGCGGCAAGGAGGACCAGCGCTCCGGCGG
This sequence comes from Planctomycetota bacterium, assembly GCA_016209605.1. Taxonomy (GTDB): domain Bacteria; phylum Planctomycetota; class UBA8108; order UBA8108; family JACQVS01; genus JACQVS01. The sequence goes on along the minus strand of JACQVS010000007.1, from coordinate 7,126 downwards.
CGAGGACCTCATGGTCCTTGGAACCCATGTGCTGGATCTCATGCGCCTCTTCGCCGGCGACCCGCAGTGGGCTTTCTCCCATATCCAGCAGGGCGGCGCGGCCCTCTCGCCGCAGCATGTCCGCGAGGGGAACGAGGGGCTGGGGCTCCTGGCGGGAGACAGCCTGCACGCGGTGTACGGATTTCCCCGCGGCGTCCACGGCACCCTCGAGTCGAAGGCCAGCCCCGACCGCCGCGGCTGGCGCTTCGGCCTCGACCTTTTCGGCACCGAGGGAATGATTTCGATTCGCGCCGGCATGGATCCCAAGGTCCACCTCTTCAAGTCGCCAAGCTGGAGCCCGGCGCAGACCTCGGCGGCGTGGCAGGCGCTTGAGCCCGCGGGAGGCCTCGCCGCTGCCGGAACCCTGGCCGCCAACCAGCGCATGGTGCTCGATCTCCTGGCTGCGATTGAAGCGGACCGCGAGCCGGCGGCGAGCGGAAGCTGCGGCCGCTGGGCGATCGAGATGGCCCTTGCCCCCTACGTTTCGCAGCGCCAGGGGAGGCCGGTGGCTCTGCCGCTCGAGGACCGCAACCACCCCCTGGCGGGTTGGAAGGTGACCTGAATGGACGGTGACCTGAATGGACCGGGAAAAGAAAAAAACGTCAAAAAAAGCCAAGCCTAAAGCGGCTCGAGGGCCGGCGGCGGGCCCGTCAAAGGGGAAAGCTCCCCATCCGGCGAGGCGGAAGCTCCAGGAGCCGCCCCTCCAGGAACTGCATCGCCTGGCGAGGGAGCTGGGGATCAAAGGCCAGAGCCGCATGAAGCCGCCGGAGCTGCTCCAGGCGATCGCCAAGGCCCGCCAGCCGGCGAAGCCGGCCCCCGCTCCGCCGGCCAGGAAGCCCGCCCTCGAAAAACCGGAGCCGGTGGTGCCGCAGCCCCCTTCCGAAATCCCCATCGTCCTCATCCCGGAGGTCCTGGAAGCGGAAGCCCCCCCCGCGAAGCCCGCGGCGGAAGCCGAGGCGGACATACGGCCCCTTGCGGATACGAAACCGTTGGAGAGGAAGGTCGAGACGAAAAAAGCCCCGCCTCGCTCGGCGTCGGAAAAGGCGGAAAAAGCTGAAAAAGGATGTCGCGCCACCCTCCTCCCCTTGAGCCCGCGGCGGATTTTCGCCTACTGGGATTGCGACCCGGAAGCGGTGGAGGGGGCGCGCCGGCAGATCGAGGATCCGGAGGCGGTGCTCGTCCTCCGCGTCAAGGATGTCACCGCCATCGAGTTCGACGAACAGCGCGACTTCGGGGCCTTCGAAGTGCCGGTGCACGGCCCCTCGGGGAACTACTACCTGAACCAGCTCTTCCCGGGACGCTCCTACCAGGCGGCGATCGGCCTGCGCTCCGGCAGCGGGCAGCTCCAGGTCCTGGCGACGGCCGCCATCGCCGAAACGCCCAAGGAGGGGGATGCGGCCCATGTCGAGGTGAAGGCCGTGCCGGTGCGCGGCGCCGGGCGAGGCCGCTGGAAGCCCCGCCCTCAGACGCTCGCCGCGCCGGCTCCGGAGCCGGCCGCCGCCCTGCCCGAAGCCGCCGCGGAACGGAAAGCCGCAGCGGAGGCTTTTTCCTGGATCGCCGGCGAGCCGGTGCTGGAGGAAGGGATGGAGCAGTTTCCGCTCGCGCCGGAGCAGCCTGCGCATCGCCTGCTGGGTTTCGAGGAGCGCCGGGCGCAGCCTGGGCCGGAGCCCAGCCGCTGGGTCGCTCCGGGAGAACCGGTGGCCAGCGCCCCGGAGCGCATTGTCGCCGCCGCCCTGGTGGGCGGGGCGACGCTGGGAGACAACGGCACGGGAGACTCCGGGAACGGCGGCGCGCCGGGGAGCGGGCCCGTCCATACGGCGGCAACCGGCGTCCTGGAAGGCCCCGCGGCGGCCCCCTCTGCGGCGGCGCCGCCGCTCGAGTCGCGCCACTACCGGCCGGAGGCGCCGTGGGCTCCGGTCTCGCCGCCGGCTCCGGCGCAGCTCCCAGGCACCGCGCCGCGAAGCGAGGTGGTCGCGCCGTCCCCTCTCGAGAGGAAGATCGAGCTGGGCGTGGGCTTGAGCAGCGCCGGAATCGTGGAAGCGGGGAGGCAGCCGGGCCCCGGGGGCGGGCTTCCCTCGAGCGTTTCGGTGGCGCCGGGTGTGATTCCCGCCAGCCCGCCGGGCCTCGGGCTCCTGCCCCTTGTGGAGGGGGTGCCGCAACCGCCCCCGAGCGAGGCCGAGAGCTATCCCGGGCCGAAGGTGCTGCTGGAGCTGCACGCCGAGGTGATCGTTTACGGCCGGTGCAGCGACCCTCAGACCGCCGTCTTTGTCGAGGGGCAGCGGATTCCGGTGCGCCACGACGGCACCTTCGACCTCCGCTTCGCCCTGGCGCACTCGCCGCGGCGCTGAAGGAATCTGGAAGGACTCGGAAGAAACGTAAAGAATGAACCCCAAAGGCTACCTGTCGCTGGTCCTGCACGCCCATCTCCCCTTCGTGCGCCATCCCGAGCATCCCGAGTTCCTGGAGGAGGACTGGCTCTTCGAAAACATCACCGAGAGCTACCTGCCGCTCCTCGCGGTGCTCAACCGGCTGGTGGAGGACGGCGTCGACTTCCGCTTGACCATCGGGTTGACGCCGACCCTGGCCTCCATGCTGGGCGATGCCTTGCTGCGCTCGCGCTACGAGAAGCACCTCGACCGCCTGGTCGAGCTGGCCGAGACGGAGTGCCAGCGCCTGTCGCATCATCCGGCCTTCAGCGCCACGGCGCGCTTTTACCTGGCGCGCTTCAAGTCGCTGCGGCAGAGCTACCACGAGCGCCTCGGCGGCGAGCTGGTGGGGGCCTTCCGGCGCTTGCAGGACCTGGGCCGGGTGGAGCTGATCGCCTCGGCGGCGACGCACTCCTTCCTGCCCCATCTGCGGCCGGTGCCAACTTCCGTGCGGGCGCAGGTCGAGGTGGGGAAGGAGAGCTACCTCCGCGCCTTCGGGTGCGAGCCGGCGGGCTTCTGGCTCCCCGAGTGCGGCTTTTATCCCGGGCTCGACGGGCTGATCGCCGAGGCCGGCTTGAGCTACGTCTTCCTGGAAGCGCACGCCCTTTACCGTGGGAGCGCCTGGCCGGTGCACGGCACCTACGAGCCGGCGGCCTGCCCCTCGGGCCTGGCCGCCTTCCCCCGCGATCCCGAAACCTCGCAGCTCGTCTGGAGTTCGGTCTCGGGCTATCCCGGCGACCCCGAGTACCGCGACTTTTACAAGGACATCGGCTTCGACGTGCCGCCGGAGCTGATCCGCGACTCCCTGGGGCCCGGCGGCCTGCGCATCGCCACCGGCCTCAAGTATTACCGCGTCACCGGCCGCACGCCCCACAAGACGCCTTATGTCCGCGAGCGCGCCCTGGCGCGGGTCGAGGCCCACGCCGGCGATTTCGTCAGCCGTCTGGCCCGGCGCTTCGTGACGGCGCAGCTCGAAGGCCGGCGCCCGCTGGTCGTCGCCCCTTACGATGCCGAGCTCTTCGGCCACTGGTGGTTCGAGGGGCCGGAGTTCCTCGACCGGGTGCTGCGGAAAATCGCCGCTTCAAACGGCGCCATCGTGACGGTGACGCCTTCCGAGTACCTCGCCGAGTACCCCGAGGCGCGCCTGGCGATGCCCTCGGAGTCGAGCTGGGGGACCGGCGGCTACCACGAGTACTGGCTGAACGGCGCCAACGACCAGTTTTATCCGCGCATCCACGAGGCCGGCCGGCGCATGGAGGCGCTGGCGCGGCGGCGGCCTCATGAAAACGCCCCGCTCGAGCGGGCGCTCGCCCAGGCGGCGCGCGAGGCCCTGCTCGCCCAGGCGAGCGATTGGGCCTTCATCCAGAAGGCCGGCACGACGACCGGCTACGCCACCCGCCGCGTCGAGGAGCACTTGCGGCGCTTCGAGGCCCTGATCGAGCTGGTGCAGGGCGGCAGGCTCGCGGGGCCGGCGGCGGAGGCGGCGGCTTTGCGGCGGCTGGAGGAGATCGAGCAGCAGGACAACCTTTTCCCTTGGCTCGATTATCGCGTCTTCGGAGACCTTGAAAGAGCGGCGCCGCCCGTTGAGGGGGAAGCGGGCGTGGAGGTGGTGGACGCCGGCGTGCGGCGCATCGCCTTTCTCACCGCCGAGGCGGCGCCGTATGCCAAGGTGGGCGGGCTGGCGGATGTCGCCGGCGGCTTGCCCCAGGCGCTCGCGCAGCTCGGCGCCGAGGTGCTGGTCGTCCTGCCGGCTTACCGCTCGATCGACCGCGGCCGCCACGGCATCCAGCCGCTCCTTGGCGGCCTCAAGGCGTGGATCGGCGGCCGGGAGGAGGCTTTCGATCTTCTCGAGGCGCGGCCGCCCCATCCGGGGGTGCGCGTCCTCCTGGTGGACCATCCGGGCTTCTTCGACCGCGACGGCGTTTACGGCGATCCCGCCACCGGCAAGGAGTACCCCGATACCGCCCGGCGCTTCCTCTTCTTCTCGAGGGCGGCGCTCGAGGCGATGCGCGCGCTGGGAATGCCCATCGACATCCTCCACTGCCACGACTATCAGACCGCCATGGCGCTGGCGCTCCGCCGCCTCGACTACCGCTGGGATTCGGTCCTCCAGGGGGCCGCCGGCATCTTCACCATCCACAACCTCGGATATCAGGGGATTCACGGCGCCGACCTTCTCGACCTCGCCGGCATCGAGCGGAGCTGGTTTTACCCCGGCAGCCCCTTCGAGTACTTCGGCAACGTCAACCTGTTGAAGATCGGCATCGTCCTCGCCGACAAGGTGAACGCCGTCAGCGAGCGGTACGCCCGGGAGATTTGCGAGGACCCAAAGCAGGGGGTGGGCCTCGAGACCGTGCTGCGCGAGCGCGGCGGGGACCTCGCCGGCATCTTGAACGGGATGGACGTCGTCGAGTGGAACCCGCAGGCCGACCCGCTCATCCCGGCGCCGTACTCGGCCGAGGACCTGCGCGGCAAACGGAAGGCCAAGGAGGAGCTGCTCAAGGCCCTCGGCCTGGATGAAAGCCATCTCGACGGCGTGCCGCTGGTCGGCATGGTGTCGCGCCTGGTGGACCAGAAGGGCTTCGATCTCATCGAGGAGGGGCTCGACCGCCTTCTCGCCCTGGGCATCGACCTGGCGGTGCTGGGGACCGGGCAGCCGGAGTATCACCAGCTCCTCGAGGAGGCGGCGAAGCGCTACTCCGGTCGCATCGGCGTGGCGCTCAAGTTCGACAACCGGCTCGCTCACCTCATCGAGGCCGGCGCGGACCTCTTTCTCATGCCGTCCCTCTATGAGCCCTGCGGCCTCAATCAGATGTACAGCCTGCGCTACGGCACCGTGCCGGTGGTGCGCCACACCGGCGGCCTCGCCGACACCGTCCAGGACGATGACCGCACACCCGGCGGCGGCGTCGGCTTCTCCTTCGAGCCCTACACCGCCGAGGCCATGGTCGAGGCCCTGGCGCGGGCCGTCCGGGCCTACAAGGACCGCGAGCGCTGGTTGAGAATCATCAAGGCCGGCATGGGCGTCGACAATTCCTGGAGCCGCTCGGCGAAGAAATACCTGGAGCTCTACCGCAGCGCCCTGGCGCGCCGCAAAAAAACTAGTGACAGTCACAATTTATGATTCATCGGGCGCGGTTTTCAAGTCTTTGGGACTCGATCTGGAGAGGAAGATCAACCCTCACCAGTTTCGAATTTCTTCCAGCTCGATGACCTTATCGAAATAGTCGGCCACCTTTTGCTCGGCGCCGCGAGGGGCGATGAGCACTTTTTGCAGCGACCGGTACTGTAAATTAACTAGTGATAGTTTGGCTTCAAATTCGGGGATAACATTTTTTGTCACCGGGGAATCCTGGTATTTTATTTCACAGACGGTCAGCACTCGATCCTTGCGATCGAATACCAGATCAACCTGCGCTCCCTGTTTGTCAGCCCTCTTGAAATAGGGACCGCAGCGGTATTCAACGCCAGAAAAGCCGAGGATCTCAGCGATCTTGAAGGATCGCCGCCGGCAGAACCTCTCAAAAACAAGCCCAAGCCAGGTGCGAAATGAATGGCGATTCAGAGCCATCTCCGGCCGCTTCTTGAACTCTCCCTGCTTTATTCTGGCCTCCAAAGGCTTGATGAACTTGTAGTAAAAGTTGAGATAACTGTCGGCTATCGAAAAGCGCTTGAGCTTACTAGCTTCTTTCCTGGTGGAATACGGGCAATAGCTCTCGATGAATCCACAAAGCTCCAGCTCATCAAGAAGGTCCGACAGACCGCCGCCGGGCGACAACTTTAAGTGTGCGGCGATTTCCAGGCGACTGGCGAAGCGCTTTTTTGCCAGGAGATCGATTATTTTTCTGAAACCTGGATTTCTGGCCAAGCTGCTCACAAAGACCTTCTCGTATTCCTCCAAGAAGTATCCCCCGTGAGTGAACGAGCTGCGACATAACGAGAGATAAATCGATGAATCCATCTTGAGGTATTTGAGATACTCAGGAATCCCTCCAACCGACAGATAACCATCCAGAATCTCGCTCAAAGAGCGCCGGGATCCCAGATATTCACACGTTTCTTCCAGCGAAAATGGCTCCAGGAAGATGGAATGCTGGGAACGGCCATAAAGGGCTTGCGAGCGAATCACCTTGGTGATGACAAAGGATGGGCTCGAGCCGCAAAGTATCAAAACCAATCCCTGGTTCCTGGAAAATCGGTTGTCCCAGATCGGTTTGAGCTGGCTGCAGAAATCTTCGCGGTAATTGGCAATCCACTGCACCTCTTCAAAGTAAAGGACAATGTTTCCAGTGGAGCAATAATCGGCGAGGAGATCAAAAAACTCTCTCCAGCCGCGAAAAGCCAGCTTGGCGAGTTTAGGGTCTGAGATGTACTTTGAGAGGAGATCCAGGCAGCTCCTGATCTGCTCCCCTTGGGAGGCTCCTGAGATGCCTTCGAACCTGAAAACCCTCCTCCCTAGTAAAGCCTTTTCAATCAAGGCGGTCTTCCCTACACGCCTCCTTCCGTACACGATGAGGATGGCGGATTCCTTGCCCTCCAGAATGGCCCTGATCCTGGAAAGCTCATCACGCCGGCCGACGAATCGGATATGGGGATCTTCAGTGCGCATGATAAAAAAGTCCGCTTATAATGGCTATTATTTTATATTATAGGCGTAATTT
>JACQVS010000101.1 GCA_016209605.1 Planctomycetota bacterium | reverse complement strand
TTTATAAGTTTTTTTAATATAATGACTTAAAATAGTACTAAATTAGATCTAAAATTGTGTTTAGCATCAGATGCCAAGTCTGTAAACTGTCTTGAACAGCTCTTTCTGCCAAAAACGGTCATTTTTAACACAGTTCTGTGCTATTCTGAACGGCTAATAATTAGCCGCCTGACCAGGGCCAAAAGAAGAACTTGATATTTAGACGTTGCGCCCTGGCCCCATTTTCCGGAAAATTTATAAAAATTAACTCGCTTATCCTCCCCGCTCCGGAACTCCGCCAATGGAGTGGTTTATGCAGCATCTCCAATCTGCCGTCTTTTTCTGGCGGTCGTCTTTCTGGCGGTCGCGGCCAGCTCGTGTTCTTGGCACGCTTTCTTTTCTTTTCTGCCTCTCCGCTCCGGCCCCGGCTTCGGCCGAGGAGACCCTCCAACCGGCCTTCCCTTGGGCCGTGGACCAGGATTACACCTACAGCTGGGTTTATGAGCGCCAGAAGGTTGGCGAGACCCGGTTCCGGCTCACCAGCCTGGAGAAAGCGGACCAGAATCCGGTGCCGGCGGCGCGGTACCGGCTCACCTCGGAATGGATCTACGAAAGGGAGGGAACGGCCCGGAAAAGCGATCTCGAAGCTTTCTTGAGCCCCGGCTGGTCGCTCCTCCGCTATCGAACGAGCGATCGCGTGAATACCCTTGGCAACAAGAGCTCCTTTCGCAAGGGGGAAGGCTGGCGAGAGGAGGAAAAGCTGGTCTGCCGCGCCGACAATCCCAAAGAGAGAAAAGAAAACGAGCCGTTTGAGCTGCCGATGCAGAAAGACACCCCCGTCCTTCTGGCCAACTCGGTGGAGCTGATGGCGCTCTTCATCGCTCAGGCCCAGCTCGGCGAGGAGGCCAAGGAGTTTTCGCTGGCTTATCCCGAGTTCGGCAAGGTGTACTCGGTGCGATTTGCGCTCGCTGGCGAAAAGAGCCTGGAAATCCCCGGCCGGGACCCGGTGCCTTGCCGCCACTACCGCTTCGAGTCGAAGGACAAGCAGTACTCCGGGGAGGTATGGGTCGACAAGGAAGGCCGCCTCTGGCGCTACCGGCAGGATAAGCTCGTGGTGCAGCTTGAGCCCGCCAAGAGGAAATCATAAGCCCTGCAGCCCCTGCTCGCCGGGCTGGCCCCCTGCTCGCCTTTCTTGGCCGGGGAGGGGCGGCGGCCCGCCGGGGCCGGGTTTCATCGGCCCGCCTCCTGGCGGTCCGGAGAGCCCGCGGAATCCGCCGCCGCACCCGGCGGCAGGCAGTAGCGGTCCAGGGTCTTCAAGTCCTCCTCGAGGCGCTTGAGGAGCAGCGCCCGGTCGCCGCCGTAGCCCTCCTCATCCTGATAAAAGTCCTCTGCATGGGCCGGCAACCCGAACTTCCCATAGAGGAGGGCGGAGGTCATCTGGCTCAAATCGAGAAGCGTCTTGAACACCTTTTCCATGCGGGCGGCCGCCTTGGGATGCTTGTTTTCCTTGGTCTGCGAGTACCGCTCGAGCAGCCGCCTTACCGCCGGGCGCCACTCCTCATCGAGGAAACGCCGCCAGTTCGCCTCGAGGAACCCCCCTTGCGGATCGGCGGCGCCGTGAGGCAGCCAGGCGGCCCGGCGGACTTCCTCGCGGCTCTCGAGCAGCGCCGGATCCCAGCCCTTGGCCAGCTTCAAGGTCTCGCCGCTCTGCTCCTCGAGCAGGCTTTTCATCCGCCGCGCCGCCTTCAAGTACTCGCAGAACTGCGCCTGGATGCGGCGGTCATCGGCTTCCTCCTCCTCCGGTAGCCCGATATAAACCGGGATGGAGACCTGGTAGTCGGCCAGATCGCTCCACGGCAGGTCCGGCGAGGCCTTCTGCCAGCCCTCCACCTGCTCCAGATTCTCCATGCTGGTGGCGAAGTAAAAGCGCAGGTCGTAACGGGTGGAGTAGAGATGGAGGCTCTCCGGAAGTGGAAAGGCCAGCTGGAACTTGCCGCCGCGCGCCTCGGCGGGCTCCGCCCCGGCAAAGATGCGTTCGTCCTCGAAATAAACCGCCGTGTAGACGTGCGCCCCTTCGGGAAGCCGGCTCCAGCCGGAAATTTGCACCCGGCCGGCCGGCCCCCAGTCCTCGACCAGGAGCGCCTCCAAACCGATCAGCGCCCCCCGATCCCCCTTCCCGGGCTCGCTGGGCTTCACCTTTCCGGCGCTTTCCCGGTCGCCCAGCTGGATGCTCCAGCGCACCCGGGCGGCGCGGCTCACCACCGGCTGCCCGAGCAGCGTGCTCGCCGCCTCCCCCACGAAAACTTCCGGCCAGCGCGCCAGCTCCTCCGTTCCCCGGCGCACGGTCATCGCCAGCGGGCCGCCGCGGCGGCTGGCGGGAAAGCGGAAGAGGCCGCCGGCATCGGTCCGGGCGGCCTCGGCGCCGCACGACACCTCCAGGCCCTCCATCGCCTTGAGCGCGGGCCCCACCACCCGGCCGGTCAGCTCGAAGGCGCGCGGCTCGAGGGGGGGGGGCTGGACCTCCTGCGGCTCCGGCGGGATCTCCCGCTGGACCGGCGGAGGCGGCGTGGCCGGCCTCTCCTTGCGGTGCTTGAGCCACTCGAGGAGCAGGTTCCCGGCGGCGAGGAGAAAGACCGTGAAGACGACGGTCAAAATCAGCAGTCTGGTGGATCCCGGCCGCATGATAAATCTCATGGTAAGTATATTTGTGTCGCAATTCCAGGTAAAATAAAAGCGTCATGCCGAAGATCCATCGTCCTGGCCCCATCGACGTCGTCGTTACCGGCCTGGGCTGCATCACCCCGATCGGCAACGATGCCGCCGCCTTCTGGCAGAATCTACTCGCCGGGCGCTCCGGAGCGGCTCCCATCCGCTCCTTCAGCACCCGGCCTTACCGCACCTCGGTGGGCTGCGAGGTCAAGGACTTCACCTGCGGTCCGGGAAGCTCCTTACCCGCCTCGCTCCGCGCCACCCAGCTCGCCGCTGCCGCCATCGGCGAAGCGCTGCGGTCGGCGGGGATCGATGCTCGCGAAGGGCGGCCGGCCGCCATCGGCCTGGCGGTCGGCACCACCATGGGCGAACTCAATTTTCTCGACCGCCTCTCGACCCCCCCGGCGGACCTGGAAGGAAACGGCTCCTCGGCCATCTGGCAGGAGGCGGTGGACCTGGGGGCCTTCAGCATCACCTCGATGGCGGCGGAGGCGCTGGGCCTTGACGGCCCGCAGGCGACGCTGCCCGCCGCCTGCTCCGCCGGCAACTACGCCATCGGCCAGGCCCTCGATTGGATCCGCCGCGGGCGAGCCGAGATCCTGGTCGCGGGAGGCGCCGAAGCCTTCAGCGAGTCGGCCTTCGCCGGCTTTTCGAGGCTGGGGGCGATGTCGCCGGACGTCTGCCGGCCCTTCGACTTGAACCGCAAGGGCCTCCTCCTCGGCGAGGGGGCCGGCTTCCTGGTGCTCGAAAGCTCGGAGAGCGCCCGCCGCCGCGGGGCCGGGGCGCTGGCCAGGGTGCTGGGCTTCGGCTTGAGCTGCGATGCCCATCACATCACCGGCCCCCATCCCGCGGGGGCCGGCGCCGTCGAGTGCATGCGCGGCGCCATGCAGGATGCGGGGGTGGCGCCGCAGGACGTCGGGTACATCTCGCTCCACGGCACCGGCACCCGCCAGAACGACAAGATCGAGTCGCAGGCCATCCGCGAGGTCTTCGGCGAGCGCACCCTCGAGGTGCCGGCCAGCTCCATCAAAGCGCTCACCGGCCACATGATGGGGGCCGCCAGCGCCGTCGAGGCCATCGCCTGCGTCCTGGCCATCCAGTGCCGCCTCCTGCCGCCGACCTGGAACCACGAAGCGCGGGACCCCGAGTGCAATCTCGATATCATCCCCAACGCGCCGCGCCTGGCGCGCCCTCGCGTCGTCCTCAACAACTCCTACGCCTTCGGCGGCAACAACGCTTGCGTAGTCTTCGGAGCGCCGTAGTTCGGTGGACAGGCCCGGTCTTCAGGAAACTTCAACCCGCGCTCCGGTCGTCGTGAGCGGCCTCGGCCCGGTCGCCGCGGCCGGGATCGGCGCCGAAGCCTTCTGGCAAGGGCTGCTCGCGGGGCGCGGCCAGGCGGCGCCGCGCCGCTTCGAGACGGCCGGCGTTGCCTGGGGGGAGTTTCCGGTTCATGCCGTGGACGATGGCGATTTGCCGGAAATCGAGCCGGTTCCGGCCGGCTCCCTGAAGCTCGCCGACGTGGCGGCGGATCGGGAGCTGAGGCTGTCGGTCATCGCTCTGGCCCTGGCGATCGCGGATGCGCGGCTTCCCCCGGGCTGCCTGCCCAGGGCCGGCCTGGTGCTCACTTACGAGGCGCCGGGGATCGACCGCTTGCTCACGGGCATCTTCGCCGACTTCCTCAAGCTTCGCCGCGGCGAAGCGCTGGCCGATCGATCGGGCGATGAACGGGCGCCGGAAGCCGCGCGGCCGGAAGAGGCGGCCTTCTTCGAGGCGATTTACCTGCGCCATCGCCAGGCGGTCTATGAGAGCCAGTCGTTCATGCATCTCCACCTCGCCGCCCGCCTCTTCGGCCTCCACGGGCCGGCTCTTTTCGTCAACAACGCCTGCGCCTCGGGGCTTTACGCCCTGGAAGCGGCGGCGGCGATGATCCGATCGGGCTCGTGCGACACGGCGCTCGTCGCCGCCGCCGAGGCCGCGCTGCTGCCGACCAAGCACCGCTGGTTCCAGGAGGCGCAAGTCCTCAGCGCCAAGGGGAGCCTGCGCCCCTTCGACCGCGACCGCGACGGGCTGGTGCTCGGCGAAGGGGCGTGCGGGCTGGTCCTGGAGTCGGAGCAGGCGGCCCGCGCCCGCGGCGCCTCGCCTTACGCCAGGTACCTGGGAGGGTCCTTCGTCCAGGAGGCCTGGAAGGTGGCGGTGCCGAACCTCACCCAGCCGTGGTACGAGGAGACCCTGCGCCGCGCCTGCGCCGCCGCCCGGGTGGAGCCGGAGGACATCGACCTCCTCAACCCCCACGGCGCCGGCACGGCGCTCGGCGATCTGCAGGAGGCGCGCGGCCTCACCGCCGTCTACGGCGAGTGGCCCGAGCGGCCGCGGATCACGGCGTTGAAAGGCGCCGTGGGCCACACCCTCGGCGCCAGCGCCGCCCTCGAGACCGCGGCGTCGCTCCTCGCCCTCAAGCACCAGACCATCCCGCCCTCCATCGGCTTCCAGAGTCCCGATCCCAAGCTGAAGATCAAGCTGGTCGAACGGCCCCAGCCCACCCCCCTGCGCGCGGTGCTGAAAATGGCGTGCGGTTTCGCGGGCTTCCTCGGCGGAGCGGTGTTCCAAAAAACTGGTGACAGTCACTAGTTTTTGTTATCATTCAGTTCGTAAAAGGAGATCGATATGTCTACTCGCCTCTCTCGCCGTCGTTTTCTGAAGCGTGCCGCCTTCGCCGCCTCCGCCTTGTCCTTTCCCGCCATCTGGCCTCGCAACGTCCTGGGCGCGAACGGTAAACTCAACATTGCCGGCATTGGCGTCGGCGACAAGGGGGAAAGCGACATCGGCCTCTGCGCCGGCGAGAACGTCGTCGCCCTCTGCGATGTCGACGATCAGATGGCGGCAAGATCGTTCGCCAAGTTCCCCCAGGCCAAGCGGTACAAGGACTACCGCAAGATGCTGGAGGAAGAGAAGTCGATCGATGCGGTGACCGTGTCGACCCCCGACCACGTCCACGCGCCGGCCTCCATCATGGCCATGCGCCTGGGGAAACACGTTCACTGCCAGAAGCCCCTCACCCACTCGGTCTCCGAGGCGCGGCTCATGGCCGAGACGGCGCGCGAGAAAAAAGTGGCGACGCAGATGGGCAATCAAGGCTTCGCGTCTCCGCGCACCCGCCGCCTGGTCGAGCTCATCCGGGCCGGCGCACTCGGCAAGGTCAAGGAGATCCACGTCTGGACCGACCGGCCCATCTGGCCGCAGGGGATCGGCCGCCCGGCCGGCGCGCCGGAGTGCCCCAAGCATCTCGATTGGGATCTCTGGATCGGCCCGGCGCCGGTCCGCCCCTACCATCCCGCCTACGCCCCCTTCAAATGGCGCGGCTTCTGGGACTTCGGCACCGGCGCTCTCGGCGACATCGGCTGCCACAGCATCAACCTGCCCTTCTTCGCCCTCGAGCTCGGCGCGCCCAGCACGATCGAGGCGCAGTCGTCGCCGTTCAATCAAGAGACCTTCCCGGAATGGGAGATCATCACGTACCAGATTCCGGCGAAGGGCGACCGCCCGCCGGTGACCTTGATCTGGTATGACGGCGGCAAGCTGCCGCCGCTCGAGCTGATGAAGGTGCCAAGCTATCCCAAGAACGGCGCCATCCTCGCCGGCGACAAGGACACCATGGGCGTTTTCGGCGAGGGGGGGGCCCGGTTCCTCTCGGGAGCCAAGCTGGAGGACTTCACAAGCGTTCCGGAAACCCTCCCCCGCGCCGCGCGCGCGGGAGAGGACGCCGACCTGGCGCACCGCCGCGAGTGGATCGAGGCCGCGAAGGGCGGCCCCAAGGCCTTCTCCAACTTCGAGCACGCCGGGCCCTTGACGGAGCTGGTGCTGCTGGGCAACATCGCCCTGCGAACGGGAAAGAAGATCGAGTGGGATCCGAAAGCCTTCAAGATCACCAACGTTCCCGAGGCCAACCCGTACCTGAACTGCGAGCATCGGAAAGGCTGGGAAATTTAATGAGCGGCGAACCGCTTTCGCGGCGGAATTTCATCTATACCGCGGCCGGAATCACCGGCCTTGCCGCCCTCTCCGGCTGCCGGTCGGTCGAGGCGGTTCCCAGGCGCCCCTTGGGCCGCACCGGAGTCTCGGTTCCGCTCCTTGGCATGGGGACGGCGACTGCGGGCATGCACGTCAAGGTCGGCGAGGCTGCCGCCCTCTTTGACCTGGCCATCGACCTGGGGATCAACTACCTCGACACCGCCCCCGACTTCGCCGGCTACGGCAAGGCCCAGATGGCCGTCGGCAAAGTGATGAAGAAGCGGCGCGAGCAGGTCTTCCTGGTGACCAAGTGCTGGGAGCCCGAGGGCGAAGCCGCCCGCAAGCTGCTCGAAAGCAACTTGCGCGAGCTCGAAACCGACCACGCCGACCTGGTCTACGCCCACAGCGTCGGCGATGACAAGATGGATCCCAAGATCGTCATGGGAAAGGGGGGCGTCCTGGAGATGCTCGAGAAGGCCAAGCAAGAGGGCCTCACCCGCTTCATCGGCTTGAGCGGCCACAGCCGCCCCGAGCGCTTCGTCGAGATCCTCAAAAACTTCCAGGTCGACGTGGTCATGTGCGCCGTCAACTTCGCCGACCGCCACACCTACGGCTTCGAGACCAGGGTCTTCCCTCTGGCCGTCGAGAAAGGGGCCGCCATCGCCGCCATGAAGATCTTCGGCGGCATGGGCGGCGCCACGCCGCGGTCCCACCTCCCCGCAAGCTACCACGACCTGGCCTTCCGCTACGCCCTCGGAATCCCCAACCTGTCCCTCGCCGTCATCGGCATGAAGGACCCGAAGGAGCTGGAGCAGAACCTCGAGCGGCTGCGCCGCTTCAAGCCCCTCGCCCCGGAGGAGTCCCGGCAGCTGGACGAGGCCGGCAAGACCCTGGCGGCCAAATGGGGCCCCCATTTCGGCCCGGTGACGTGAGCTCCGCAGTAAACCCTGGCGACGTGTCACCGCTACCGGATGGCGGTTTCCTGGCCACAGCCTGCTGAGGATGCAGAGCGCATTCAGGCATTTTCCCACATTTCAGAAGAGATGCCTGCTTGTCTGAGGATTTCACGAACCAAACCGACATGAATATCCTTACCTGAGTGAGGATTAGGAATGCGAACCTTGAGTGGACCTCTGACCATGAATTGATGACGACCGCCCGAGAAAGGACCGGCAAATCCAAGACGTCTGAATTTTCGAATCAGTTCACGGCGAGATATCGCAGCAGGATGCTTATCCAACCTTCAGTCTCTTGATCTTAAAACGGACCCCACCGATCCTCGGCAATACATCCCCGTCACGAAGTTTTAAGACGATCCATTCTTCCAATACGTCCCACAATTCCCTTCTGCAGGACTCCACAGTCTTACCATTGGCCCAGACGCCTGAAAAACCTGGGATTTCGGCAAACCAGGTGCCGTCTTCCAATTTTTTATAGGAGGCCTTCTCGATAGCTTTTTGGATATACTCGATCAACATTCTTCTTTCCTGAATTTTAAAAGATCCTAAACGCTTATTCAACCCGCACCTGTCCGGACAATCTCAGGTCGTCCAGAATCTGGCGGATATCCGACTCGAACGTCTTGGCCAGAGCGCTTTCCACCGTCACCGTGAACTCGATGCCGGCCACCAGGTTCTTTCCAGCACGCAATTTAGGCAGGATCTTGGTGCCGAGGCGATTCCAGACCTCCGTCGGAACCGTCCCCACGATATGAAAAGTTCTGGTTTTTTCCTCAGGAGCAGGCTCCGGCTCCGGCTCCGGCTGAAGTTCCGGTTCGATCTCTGGCTTGACGTCGGGCTCGGGCGGTGGAACCGGCGAAGGCTCCGGTTTCACACCGGTCTTCAAGGCCTGTGCTCTGGCCTTGGTGAGGAGGAATACGCCTGATTCGAAGGCCACCTCATCGGGAGCGATCAGTTCTCCGTACCATACCCGTTCATAAGTCCCGTCCTGTTTCTGGCCGGAAGCGAGGCCCAAATCTCCCTTTCCCACGAATTCGACGATCTTGACACGCAAGAGCGTGTCGGGATCCAGCAGGCGCGTCAGGGACCCGTTCAGGAAGCTCTGTCTGAGGCTCGCGAGCGGCCACGCCCCGGATGACTTCAGCGCCGGTGGCCAGTTGCGGTCGATATACCCCGAGCCGACGGATTCGTTCAAAAGAGCCTGAGACTTCAAGGCGGTAATCACCCGGCCGCAGAGCGACTCGCCGCTCGACGAATGCCCGGCGCCCAGGTCGATGGTCTTGAGACCGTCTTTCTCCTTGGTGTCGCTGATCACCGCAAACCGATAGCCGCCCCAGACCTCATCCTTGGCGGCTTCCTCGGCCGCGCCGGCCTTGGATTGCAGTTCGGCACGGTCAGCGCGGTCGAAATCGCCACCCAGAGTTCCCTCCGCGACTTCGCGCGCCACGCGCTTCCATGCCTGCCACATCTCCACGCTGTCGCGGAGATCGCGCCCCGGTTTTTTGAAACACCAGACCAGCGACCCCGGATAGAGCCTTGGCGACTTGCCGCGCAGTCTCGTCCACTCGGCAATTTGCTGTCGCAGCGCTCCTTCGCCCGTCCATTCGTTCATCGGATCCATCACCACGATTGTCAACTTGGGGGTGTCCTGAACGGAAGACCCATCCGCGGGGAAAGGCGCAAGAGGCACGCCCGCGCCGCGCTTGAACTCGTCATCGATGAGCTTTCGCATGGCGGGCTTGATCTCGGTTTCTTCATCCAGCGAGGCGCGCCGGTCGTTGACCACCTTCTTCATGGTCGGCTGGTGGCTGATCTTGAATCCATCCGATCCGACTTTGCGGATGAAATAGGATTTGTCCTCCAGCGTGAACGCCGCGGTGTCGACGGAGGTCGTGTCCACATCCGGTTCGCCGAGAGCAAACCGCAGTTCCGGCAGATGGGCGACCTTGTCGATCTGACCGCCGGAGGACTCGAACAGAATGGCCGTTCCAACGCGGCGGTGAATGCCGCGAAGTGAGCCCTTCGTATCGGCGTCGAGAGCCCGGGCATGGGACTGCTGCCCTGCGATGTCAGTGTCAATCGCCGCCACGAGGCGCGATTCGCCCAGTTGCCCCAGCACGATGCTGCGAAACTCGAGCACCTCAAGCGGAGCGGAACCGAGCGTGATGAGCGGCTCGCGCCGGGCTTCGGTGAAGCCGGTCCGATAAGCCCAGGAAATCCACTGCGCGAGCATGGCAAGCGTCCCGCGCGTCTGCTGGTATTGGGACAAGGCCTGCCACTTGCGCTGGAACACCGAGAGCGTGGCCGGGTGAAAGGGATAGCAGATCTCGAATCGGCCCCGCAGGTACTCCCTGGCCTTGGCCTCGGTGGTCGCGGTGTCCACGGCCGTCCACTCAGGCGGGAGCTGGGCGCGCCGCTCGAAGCACCAGCCCGCAAAGGTTCTGGCCACGGCGTTGCGAATCCGGTCGCTGCCGAGGTCCTCGAAAAGGCGGCGGCGGACCACCTCGCTGATTTCCGTCTCGTCGTTGGCAATCAGATCCTTGGCCACGCGGCGGACGACCTTGGTGATCTTGTCCTGCCATTGCATGTCCCAGTCGGTCATCTCCACCTGGCTTCTTGGCAGACTGATGACGGCCGCGCCGCGAGTCGTGCCGGTTGTGGCCACCGTAAGATTCTGGATGAAGGCATGAAACTGGTCGGCCATGCCCCGGTGGCGGTTCAGGAAATTCAACACCTCGTCAAAAAGAAGGAGCACAGGGCCGCCCGCCGCCTGGAATATCCGGTTGATCGCTTCCGTGCCCGGCGGCGTGGTCCTGGCCGAAGGCCCGAGTTCCTTGACCCCTTTCTCACCCGCCAGTTGCCGGGCAATATCAATCCAAGGCGTTTCGCGGCCTTCCTTCGGGTCCCACGCGTTGCCCACGAATGCCGCCACCTTGGCCTCGGGCACCGATTTGATACCCGCTTCCTTGAGCAGATCGGCGACACCGTGATAATCGGCCGCTTTTCCACTGCTCGTGACCAGGTGATAAAGCGCGGTCAGCGTGTGAGTCTTGCCGCCGCCGAACTGGGTGATGAGCGTCATCACGGGGGCCGTGTTCACGGTCTCGCCGGAAAGCCGCCGGAGCACCATACCGGCGTGTTCGCGAATCGCCCGCGTGAAACAGGTGCGCGAAAAGAACTTTTTCGGCTCTCGATAGTCCTCGGGAGCGGTCCTGGCGATGACCTGCTCCAGGTGGATGGCGAACTCATCCGGGTTGAACGAACGTCCTTCCCGGACTTCCTTGCGCGGTGTGGCGGTTTTGAACCAGGGTTCCATGATGATGTCTCCCTCAGATCGACTTGATCAATCTCCTCGAATCCTCCAAGAAGTCGCGCAGACTTGGCTCCGACTTTCCCGCCCGGAGGAGATCCATCTTTTCCACAAGGTCCTCGGCAAACTCGATTCCACCGAGGGTTGGGGGATGGCCGCCTCTGGCAACGGCGTCCGCGAGGCGGGCCTTGTAGAGATCACGGGTACACTTCCTCCTGCCCAATTTGGGCTGATATCCAACGATTTCATTGAAGGAGGGAGGGTCAACCAAATACCAACGCTCGATGTGGGGATCTGGACAAGTAATCACCGCCCTGTCTTTGAGGGGATCTTTAATGACACGGCCAATGTCACGATTCTTGGAGCGGTATGTCGTGCAGTTTGCATCAATGACAACAAAGACCAGATCTGGCAGGGCAAGCACACGCCTATTGACGCTTTTCATGTAGAGGTTCAGTTCCTTGATGGCTCGTCCATGTCCTCCCCTTGAGGCGCGCACATGGACTTCAATCCGCTTCTCCTCTTCACGGGCAAGCCTCCGGAGCATGGCGCTCAGGAACTTCTCGTGTGCCCGGTCTTCCACAAACAGGTCAATGACGGCCTGGTCATTCATCGATCATCCCCCGCATCATGAGACTCTCGAAAAGGCCATTTTCGGTCCCGGAAGTCAGGGCTTCATGG
Source organism: Planctomycetota bacterium (assembly GCA_016209605.1). Taxonomy (GTDB): domain Bacteria; phylum Planctomycetota; class UBA8108; order UBA8108; family JACQVS01; genus JACQVS01. The sequence goes on along the minus strand of JACQVS010000101.1, from coordinate 13,005 downwards.
ATCTCCTGATCTTGAAAGAGCGGGCCGATCGTGTCGAACGGAACTAACTCGCTCCGATTCGTCCTGCTCCTCACGTTCACGAGGGAGATGTCTCCATGGTGAGCGCTGCCTTCCCGGAGCATGGCATCGCAGAAGAGAGGAGAGTGGGTAGTGACGATGAGCTGCCGCCTTTCCGCGATGGCAATTGAGGCGATGAGCTTCGCGATCAACTCCAGGCGCCGTGGATGAACGCCGTTCTCGGGCTCCTCGAATGCGAGAAGGGACCCGCTCCAGGGATTGACGGCTATGGCGCAAAGGGCCAGAACTCGGAGGGTTCCCTCGGACATGACGCGAGATGAGAATTCGGTCCCTCCTTGCCGGACCATGATATCGAGCGTTCCTCGTTTCATGTCAAGGTCAACGGCCAGACCTTCAACGCTGGGGATCAGAGATCGCAGGGTTCTTCGGATAGCGTCGAAGTTCTTCGGTTTCTCAGCCCGCAGCCGGTAGAGGAACGGAGCGATGTCTTCTCCCAGGACCCCGATATCCACGACCTCCGACGGTGGCTTGGCAGCGCGCATCGCGACGCGAGGATCGAGGTAGTACGTTCGCCAGCCAGACAGCTCCCCCCGGCAGCGTTCAAAGGCTTTGTATTCGGCTCCACCCAGACGGAGATCCGAGAGGATCGTATGGTTCTGCCCAACCGGCTCCTGTCGGGGATGGGCAGGCTTGCTCTTCCTCCGAATGCGGAGGTTCTGCTCCATCTTTTCTATGATGGGATTCCCTTTTGGATCACCTCGTTGGCCCAGGGCCGCCAGGTATTCATCCTTCACCGTGAGGCTGCCCGAGGCGACCTGGATGCCCACTTCTACCCTGTACCGGTAGTTTTCCCTGACGATCACGAGATCGCTCTCAAGGGTGAAGCTTGCCGTCTCAGCACTGAGCAGTGCTGAAAGTCCGCCCTCCGGGAAGGCAAAGGCTTCCACCGGGTGCCCCCTGATTGGCTCCGAGATGGCGTCGGCAATGGTTCTACAGGCCGCGATTCGGGAGAGAGCCTGGATGGCATCGAGAAAGTTCGACTTGCCTGCCGCATTAGGGCCAAAGAGAACCAGCAAGCGGGGAACCTGCACATCAACTTCGGCCAGGGATTTGAAGCCTTTAACCTTGAATCTTCTGAGCATTATGATTCAGCTCCTTGGTACCGCGAGATGCTTGCATTTTTCATTCGCTCGAACAGCTCAAGTGCGGATCGTTTCAATCGAATCAGATTAGCATAGGCGACCGGCACAAATCCATGGTCGCTCGCGTACATACGGTATCGAATGCCGTCCGTAACGATGACGTCGCGAAGCACGCCGAGGGATTCCAGGTATCCCTTGGCCTGCTCCAGAGCGCCTTCCACGCCCTGGCCGAGCCTCTTGGCCTCGATGATGAAGCGGCAACTTTCCGGGGTCCGTGGCAACGCGGTGAAAGCCGCGACGTCAATGCGCCGCCATTTGACGCCGATCCGTTCCGGCGGCCACCCCAGCCGTTCAAGTAATGGAACCACGAAGTGGGCGACAAGTTCATCCTCGGTAGGATGGTCGCCGAAGTTCCGCCGGTCCCAGAACAGTCCTGCCAAGTCCTGCGCTTTTGCCACGATGCCCTCGATCTCCTTGGGAACACTGTCCAGCCCCGGCTCTTCCGGCGGGAGATCCGGCAAAGGCGCTGCCTGCCAGTGATTGGGTGGAGATTTCAGGAACCTTTCAGCGTAATCAATGACTTCCTCATTCCAGATACGCGAGCAGCGCGTCGGGTTGGCTCCAAACACAGGACTTCCAAAGGTGTAATCCTGAGGCAGCTTGGACCAGCGAATGCGCCGTGCATGCTGCAGGTCCCATCCATTCACGTCATCAAACTGGTTGAGGTACAAGTACTCGCTCGCAACGATGCCCACGGCGGCAATGGTGGCAATTCCCGTCCGGAGCAGGACCACGTCGCCGATCTCCATCTCGCTGGAGAAGCGGCGCACAAAACCGCCATCAAAATCATCATCGCCCCGCTCGGGCTTCCAGGGACCCGCGTCCCCGGGCCCGATGAGTCCGACCCCGTGCTTCAGGAATACATCGGCATATGGCCTCGCTGCCGGCCCTCCGGCCAGTTGCCAGATCGATGGATTAGGGTTCAAGGTTGCCATGGTCTCGCTATCTCGGAACCGCGAGAAGCATCGCGTCGAGCAATCGCTTCTCCTCGCTGCTGGATGGGTAGAGCGCCGAAAGGGCATTGGCCAGACGCAAAAATTCCGGGCCGCGCTCCATCTCGGATTTGATCAGCGCCCGCAGGCCGTTGGACTGCCCTCCGGCCTGGAGAAGCATGGCGGCGTGGACGCGGTCGAGGGTTGTGGCCTCGCGAACGGCCTTCAAGTTCTCGTCCGATACCTCGGAGGGCAATCCCCTCCCTCGGCCTCGTCCCCGCCCGGGTGTTGGGGCGGATGCACTGGATTCATACTCGGGAAAAAGCTCGCCTTGGATTGGTCCGCTCGGCCCCGCCTCCTGCTCAAGCCGCGCGGCCATGTCCTGGGCCCCCTCCTGGCCAAAAAGCTGCTTCGCGCGCTCGGCGACGGGGAGGAGGCGCACGACTCCTTTCTTGATCTCGATGATCCGGCCTTCCCATTTGGGAAGCTCGATTCCCAGCGGCTGCGCGAAACGGCGTACGACGTCGAAGACCAGCGTGTAGCCCTTGCCCCCGCCGCGGGAGGAGTCGTCCTCGTCCTCGATCGACTCCTCGTCTTCGCTTTCCTCTCTCTCGCCATCTGCCGTCTCGCCGCTAGTGCTCTGGAGCGTCCAGAGGAAAAGCGCCGTGAGCCGCGCGTCCTCCTCGACGGCGCCGGACGCGCCGTTTCGGGCACCGCCCTCCGCGGTCCCGAGCACCTGGGCGAGGGCGGAACGTCCCACGACCTCCCAGACCTTCTCCAGATAATCGGCGAGCGCGACCTCCCGTCCGTCGGCGGTCTCGACCTTCTTGTAGCGGCTGAAGATCTCGAGCGCTGGGCCGATGCAGGCGAAAACGAGGTCGGCGCCGCGAATACCTTCGCCCTGCAGGCGCTCCATCCAGTCGCCGACTGGGGGCGGCAGCTCGCGCAGAACGTCTGCCCAGTCCCCCACCTTAGCGTTCTCAGGCCGCGGGCGGCAGACGAGGTGGACACTCGTGGCGAGGGCGGCGGACTCCTGTGACCGCAAACGCCCGGGCCGCTCCGTGGCGATCGGCCACGAGCCGGTGATCGTCCAGCCGCCGCGGATCATGCCCGAGAGGAGCGCTTCCCAGCCCTCGGTGGTCTTGTGGGCGAAGACCACGGAGCCGACGCCATCTTCGCACAGGATGCGCCGGCCCTCGGCGAAGGCACGGGCCATCGTCCGCTCGTAGAAATCGCGATCCTTGGGATGGCCATCTTCCGTCAGCGATCGTTCGTTCTGCACCGCCTCACGTGCTTTTGGCGTCAGGGGGTTCACCGGGTCAAAGGGATCGCGCAGCAAAGGATTCCCAGGCAGCGATCGCTTGAGCCAAACTAAGAAGAAGTCAGACAGGTCGGCGTAGGGCACGGCGTCGTAGTACGGCGGGTCAGTGAACCACGCATCCGCAGTTTCGTGGGGGAGCGGATGCGCGGCCGCGTCGGCTTGCTGAACCTGAGCCGTCGCTGAGCCTCGCCATTCTTCGACAACTTCGCAGACCCAATCGACTGCGGCCGAGAAATTCGAGGCGATGTCTCCGGTCACGATGATCTCTACAAAGTCCCACATCATCGGCAGGGCCTGCCGTCCAAACGTTCCTGCGACGGCCTCCACAGTCGTGCGCCAACGGACGAGCGAGGAAGACTGATCGGAGCACCGCCCAACTGCCAGTGAGAGAGATCGAGAAGGATCTGTTGGCATTGATTCAGGCGAGGTGCCTTGTGTCAGAACAACCAGTGCCACCTTCTGCCGCGCCGTGAAGAGGTCCCCCCACTGAAGCATGCCGTATCGCTGCACGCGGAAGCCTAGCGTGCCGATGGGCGGTAGCGGCTCATCGGGCACCGGGCAGAGGCCTTTCTTCCCGCCGCGCTTCCAGTCTCCTATAATCACCGCGAGCTGCTCGTGAGCCTTCCTAACCGCCTTGTAGTCCCGCTCCAAGGGCAGGCGGTAGTGCCGGCCCTGCTCGCCGGGCCGGAGCATCACCACCGCGAGCAGCCGCGCCCCGCCTGCACGTTGGCCTTTCTTGTCGAAGATAACGTCTGCCCCGCCACGCTGAGCCGCGAGCTGCACCCGCACGCGCTCGGGGGGAAGCACCGCGCCGCAGGCGACACACGTCGCCTTGGCGCGCGTCACGGTGCCGGTAGGGACGTCCTTCTCCGCCTTCGGCTCGAAGACCTCGAACTCGACGCGCGGCGGCTCGCCCTGCGGCCGCGCGACACGGTGCCGGAGCGCGCGCTTGCGACTTGTCTTCTTGCACAGCCAGAAGGAGCGCGCCAGCGGGATCTCGGCCCCGCAGTTCGGCGCCTCGCAGCGCACGGTCCGCGCCCAGAGGTAGGCGATCGGCGTGGCCCCATCCAGATCCCTCGGGTAGAGATCGGCGAGCTCTTTCTCCGCCTGGAGTTTGATCTCCGCTCCCACTCTCCGCAGTTCCTCGGCGAGCTTCGGTCCGTGGCGCGGGATATCCTCGAGCATCACCTTGAGGATCAGGCAAGCAACCGGATTCAGATCGCTCGCGAACGCCTCGCATCCCAGGCGCAACGCCTCCAAAGGGATCGATCCGCCTCCCGCAAACGGATCCACCACCAGCGGCGGCTCATCACCATGCGCGGCCTTGACAAGCGCTCGGCTCACCTCCAGGTAGCTGCGGTCCGCGGCCAGGTCCCAGTTCGAGAAGTCGGCAATGAACTTGAGCATCGTTTTGCGCAGATCCTCATCGGTGGGGCCGAACTTTCCCTGAATGCTCGGAAGTAGCTGCCGGGCTTGCTCCTTGAAATCCTCCGGGCAGTGTGGATCGCAAGGGTCCGGCCAGAGAAGCCCGAGCAGCATTGCCCGGCAGGAGGCCAGTGGCCGCCGCGCCCACCAGAGGTGCAAGGTGGACGGATGCCCATGCCGGATGGACTTCTCCCGCGCCGCGTGCCGCGACACCTCGACGATCGGGAAGTCCACCTCGGCCAGGCGCTTGCACTCCTTCGGAATCATTTCTTGGAAATCTCCATTTGAACTGCCTCCCCTTTCCACCACTTCAGCAATCGCATACGCTCTCTCCCCATGAAGAAGGGGTATAAGATTGCCACCGCTGTGAAACCGGCTCCCAACCATGGCCAGGCGTTTGTGAGTTTCTGGAATAGGTTCTGACCTTCTCCGTGTTGCCAAGCGAAATACCCGATGATAAGTTCGACGGAGAACAGTATGCACAAGGCAAGGGAACTCCTCTTGGCTGCAGAAATCACCAGTCGCCTGTGACGCGCGGCCTTCTCGGCCGCGTCCTTGGCAGCCGTCATCTCAGCCAATTTCGCAGAGGCATCTTTCGCCTTCGCTTCCGCGTCCCTATGAGAAGCAGCAAGGGTTTCCATTGTTTTTTTGTTCGCATGTATTGCTTCCTGTGCCTTGGCGACTTCCACTGCTGCCGCCTCCTTCTGCTCCGTCAATTCCTTCTCGGCTCGCTCCTTGTCTGCTCGCAAGGTTTCGACCTGCTTCGCCAGAGCAGCCCGTTCCTCAAGAAGCACTTGGTTTTCCGATGCGATGGCGGACTCCACCTGCGCCTGGAATTGCTTGTCATCCTGGGCGGCACGGAGATGGTCAATCAGCAGGTCATTTGAAAGCAATCTGGCCGCTGTCTCCTCCGGGAAGTCCTTATACGCGGCAAGGAGGCCAAGCATCTTCGAGCATGCCTTGGCCGAGCCGCTTCCGATGGTTCTGAATTCCGGTATGGCGAAAGTTTCCGCGAATGATCGGTCAAAGTCCTGACTAGCTGGAATGAATGGCCGAAGGATTTGCCACAGCACGTTCGGCAACACAACGGATGCTTGGGTCTTCGCAATCCTGCTCGCATCGCTATCAAAGCGGTACAAGCTGTAGTCGCAGGTCACAAGCAACGCGCCCGCTTCAAGCGTGGTTGCGGCATTGCTCCTAAGAGAACGCACGCAGTCCAGTACGGCAACATCATGGGCGATTAGTTCATAGAGTTTTTCCCTCTGTAGCCGCTTCAGATACTCTTGGTACTCGGCCTGAAGGGTTGCGCGTTCCGTCAGCCTGTCGGCTGAGGGTCTGTAAATATCAATGTTGTGTTGCTTCAAGATGACATCGACGTGCTGATACGGTCGCAAAAACGCGTCAACCTCAACCCCATTTTCCGCGTGTTTCTGATGATACTTGAGTTCGATGCCGGACATGAAGCGCGATGTGGTGGCCGCCCGACTCAATGCCCGTGTCCACCTATGCCGTTGCAGTATGTCGCCATAATGGGATATCGAGGACTGCAGTTCTCGAAGCGTTGCTGTGTGATATCGCAACTTGATGGGCAGCGTGTGCTTAGAAATCGCACCTATCAATTCGTTCGATACCTCTACAAAGGGATGCACGTGAAGATCGAGGACTCCGAAGAGAAAGTTCGTATCGCAGAACAGTGTAAGGGGACTGAGTTTTTCGCGGAAACGTCCCGCGACATCAGGGGACACCGCCAGAGAGAAGTAGTTGGCTGCCCCGTCGGCGCACTCGGCGATGAATTGCGCTCTCTCCTCGTTCTTGCCGACGCTTGCCAGAAAATCGGAGATGGCATGCCTGGCGGATTCTGCATGCGTCGATCCAAACTCCGCCTGCACCGACTCTGCAAGGAGAGTCGACAAGCTTGCGGCGTATTCCGGCGGAAGTTCAACTGACGGGTCGAGAAAAACTGCGACCTGAATTCCATGCCGCAGGAAAGCCTTCGCAAGATAATCCTGTAACGCGCCCCACGCGAGATCCGCGTTAAGGATGGGGAAGCGTCCCACTATTTCCGTTAGCCATTGCATCCTGACTCGTTCCTGCAATTGAGCCGCTTGGTCAATACGCGCCTTGACTTTCGCTCGGGCGTCGGCAGTGAGGATGTAGTTTGTGCCCAACGGCTGGTGAACCTGCCCGGCGGATGTCGATTGGTCCAACGCTTCCTGAACTTGGTGGGTGGGGGCGTCCACGCCGAACATGGTCTTCAGGATGTCAGCCACTTCCTGAACGCTGGATGCCTTTTCCTCCTCGAACGTGAACAGTGTGTGGAGAATCAACTCCCGCAGGCTTTCGGCGGGGTTCGTGGTCTCGGCGATGGCAACGTAGTTGCACATCTGCTGAAGTGCGGTGCCTGGCGCGGCGATTTTGATACCGGGATTCGATGGTGAAGACATCAGACGGCCCCCTTATGAATCGCTACACATTCTTGATGCTGTGTTCTCCCAACAACAGCCAAGGCGGTATTGTTCATTTCCCATCCCTCCCGCTGCGCTTTTTCAGCGCCTTCTCTCCAGCCGGAGTAAGACGGTACTTCTGCAGGCGGCTGGTGGGCTTGTCCGGCAACGTGTACTCGATCAATCCTTCACCGAGCAATTCGTTGAGAGTCCGCTTCAATGCGCCGGTCTTGCTTCGCAGGCCAAGGGCTTCTGCCAGCGCACGGGCGGACAAGGCGTCCCGTGACAAGACGCCCAGAACCCGAATCGACTGGGCCTCTGACTGGGCCCTCCACTGGGCCCCGGCAACCTCCAGCGCGCCCCCGGCGACCATCCGCGCCTTAAAGCTGACAACGAGAAACCCCTGCAATTCCTCGAACTTCGGCGGAACGGCGCCGTGACGTTTGCAGGCCACGATGACGCGGTTGGTTCCCTGGCCCCAAACCTCCACAGCGCCCGTGCGGTGAAAGGCCCCGGCGATCAGGGGATTGGTCGGCTTCGAAATGTGTTTCCCCGAAAGCTGTTTCACCGTCACGCCGTTGGGCAGGCGGCCGTAACTTCGGATTTCGACCCGGTCGTCGAAGACCACGATAGCGACATGGCCGGAGTAGTGAGAGTAGTCGCGGTGCATGACGGCATTGAGAAGGATTTCCCGAAGGGCGTCCAGAGGGATAGGGAAACGGTCTACACGGAAAATCTGTCCTTCGGGGAAGCGCGCCCCCAGGGGCATGGTCCGCTTCAGGAATTCCATCCCCTCGCGCACCATGGCGAAGGCATTCATGTATTCCTGCCGGTTATCCACGATCTCGCCGGTGATCTCGGTGCCCCGGAAGCGACCCATCTTGAGGAGACACTGGGGATGGTCGGGCAGGAATCTCTTTCCGTAGAGCACCTGCGCCGCCTGCGTGAGGACGCCATCCATGCGCAACCCCAGCCGGTCGAGGATTTCACCGATGTCCCGTCGGGTGTCCGGCGAAATCCGGTTTTGCTGAATGGCCAACTCGCGCGTCCGCAGAATTTCCTTGCGGTCCAAGTTCTTCAGCGTCAGTCCGTCGGCGGGAAGGTTCTCCCAGCGGCGTTTGGCGTGACCGCGCTCAACGAGCAGGCGCTCGTACTTGGCCTGCGGCATCCGGCGCGTTGTGCTGCCCACGCGCTCGTAAGGATGGCCTTCATGGGTGAAGGGACGGACATCCCGGCCGCTTTCGGCGGTGACGGCCACAACCCCGCGACCCCCTTTGACCTTGATGCGCTCGATGGAAACATGGGCGGAAGGCTCGAAACGATCTGCGGCCGGTGCGATGTCGCGGAGCGTCTTGTCGGAGCCGGCCTGCCCCTCGATTGTTCCGTCTGGCCGGACCCCGAAGAGCACCGTGCCGCCGGAGCCGTTCAGAAAGGCCGAGAGCGTCTGCATGCCTCCCTTCAACTCGCCGGTCGAGCGCTTGAACTCCAGCGCCGGGCCTTCACCCTGCTTGACGAGCGCGGCGAGATGCTTCGCATTGACGGGAATCCCGACAACCGTCATGGGCGTTTCCCTCCATACGGCGGGGAATCCTCGCGGACCATCATCGGCCTGGTCATGGCGTTGACTTTCAGCCAGTAGTGCTGGACCTTCTTGACCTCATGCCATTGGAAACGCGCCGGGTCGCGGACCGGCTCTTGGAGCGCGGGCTTTCCGGCGCAAGCGGTGACGACGTAGAGCCAGTAACAGTCGCGCCGGTCCTCGGCCACGCGCCTTTCGTTGGGCGTGAGCAGGATCGTTCCCGTGGCCTCGGCCAGCCCCTTCACCTCGATGAGCCGCAGCTCGCCGGATGTCAGGTCGAGGCTCGTGATGTCATAGCCCAGGTTCTTCTCGTGGACATCGTCAACCTGGCGTCCCTGGGCCATCTCATACTCCATCGCCACCCGCATGGCAGTGTTCTCGGTCTCGAGGCTTGGTTGAAGCCGCTTCACCTCCGGGGTCTCGCGCTCCGGGTGCGGCAGGATAAGGACGCTGGCGATACGCTCGACCGCCTGTAGAGAAAGGGATCGCTGCCTTTCCAGCTCCCGCCTGCGGCGGTCGCGGCGGGCCAGCAGTTCGGCGTGCCTGGTTTCCGCCTGTGATAGCCGGCCTTCCGAGCCGGGGAGCTTCCTTTCCACATCCGAAGCGGCCTTGCCGATTTCCTCATCCGCCTTCTGGAGAAGCTCCGTGAGCGACAGCTCGACGTGGGCCGCGATGCGCTCCACTTCCGCCAGCCGCTCGGTTTGCGTCTCGGCAAGGAAAGGCTGGAAGGCGCGTTCCTGGAGCCACACAGCGGCCTCTGGCAGGAGAGCCGCCGGGGGCATGCTGGCTGGGGGCTCGGCAGGCCCGAAGTTGCCCAACAGCCCCGGTTCCCGAAGAACGGGTTCCTCACCCTCGGCCAGTTCCACCGCAAAAAGGCGCTCGTGGATGATCTGTCCAAGTCCGTCCACGGCACGGGCGCGGTAGAAGTCAATTCGCGCTGGCCGGTCATGCTGGAGGGAGTTGAAACATCCTCCCTTGCTGAAGGCCTCCACGGCCAGCAACGAGATGTGCCGCCGGACGGCCTCAAAAAGCGGATGACCCGGCGTGACCCACTCGAGGCTGTTTTTCTCGGCGGTCTCCCGATCGGTCGAGCAGCGAGGGTATCTGGTTGCCAGGGCGGGAAGCCGCCAATCCTCTTCCCGTTCGTATCGGCATAGAGCCGGCGGCGTTTTCCCAGGCTCGAACGCGTGCGGCAGGGCGGGAATTACCTTGAGGTCCAGGCGGGCGTATCCCGCCGCCTCCCGCATGAAGCGCGCGATGGTTTCCGGGACCACGCGGCGCTCCTGGGCCAGAGCGCGGCGTTCGACCAGCATGGCGAGGTTGAGTTTCTTTGAGGCCAGACCTTCCAGGGCATTCTGGCAGATGGCGCGAAACTCGCGCTCGTCCACGTTCTTGAGCAGGCGGTCCTCCAGGTCCGCGTCGCCAAGCTTGCCCGCGTAGTAGTCCCGGAGAACCCGCTCGACCTGGGCGGCTGGGAGCACTTCGCCCACCACGTTGAAGACGGCGTCATCGTCGAGGGCATCCCGGATTTCCTGGAGCTTCTCCAGAAGCCGCTGGAGCACCTTTCCCTCGATGGTATTGGTGGCCACGAAGTTGAAGATGAGGCAGTTCCTCCGCTGGCCATAGCGGTGAATGCGCCCCATGCGTTGTTCGAGCCGGTTGGGGTTCCAGGGGATATCGTAGTTGAAAAGGATGTGGCAGACCTGGAGGTTGATGCCTTCGCCGGCCGCTTCGGTGGCGACCAGGACCTGGATCGCTCCGTCCCTGAACTGCTGTTCGGCGAAGAGCCGCGACCCGGGCTCATCGCGGGAGCCGGGCTTCATGCCGCCGTGGATGGTACCGACCTTGAAGCCCCATTGTTTCAGGCGCGACACCAGGTAATCCAGCGTGTCCTTGAACTCGGTGAAGATGAGCAGGCGCTTGTCGGGGTGGTCGAAGAATCCCTCCTTCTGGAGAAGCTCCTTGAGCCGGAACAGTTTCGCTTCGGCCCCGGAGTCCTCCACGGCCTGCGCCTGGGCCGCCAGGCCGCCGAGTTCCTCGATCTCCTCGCCGACCTGTTCCGCGTCTCCGGCCAGGGTGATGGCCTCCAGCATCTCCTCGAGGCGCTCGCGCTCGGCCTCCTCCATTTCCTCCAGCTCTTCCGCGTCCGGCAGGTCGGGCGGAGCCTGGCGGGCCAGTTCCTGGGCGCGCTTCAGCCCTTCCTCCAGCCGCCGGGCGCGGTTCTGGAGGCTGTGGCGCATGGCGTAGATGCTGGAGGCAAGCCGGCGCTGGTAGAGGGACATCAGGAAGCCGACCGCCCGGGCGCGAGGATCATCGCCCTCGGCGGCGGCCCTGGCGCTCTGCTGTTTCACGAAGCGCGTGACTTCCTGATAGAGCTTGAATTCCGGACCGTCTATCTGGAAGTCCACGGTATGCGTGATTCGCTTGGTGAATATCTTCTCGGCCGCCCAGGAGCCGTCGGCCTTGCGCTCGGGAAAGTAGACCATGGCCTCCTTGGTGCGGCGCAGGTAAAACGGCGCGCGGCGGCGGTCCATCGCCTGCCGGATGGATTTCACGTCCGCGTAGGCGTCGGCGTCCAGGAGCTGCAGGAACAGGCTGAAGTTCTCCGGGTCGCCCTTATGCGGCGTGGCCGTGAGAAGGAGGAGGTGGTCGGACGTATCCCGGAGGAGTTCGCCCAATTTGTACCGCAGGCTCTTGTGGGACTCGTCCGCGGCGGACAGGCGGTGGGCCTCATCCACGATGACCAGGTCCCAGTGGACCTGCCGCAGGCCGGGGAGGATGTCGCCCCGCTTGGCGAGGTCCAGCGATGTGATGACGCGCTTCTGCTCCAGCCACTGGTTCAAACCGAACTGCTCGCGGATGTCCTGTCCCTTGAGCACCAGGAACTGCTCGCCGAACTTCTCCTTGAGCTCGCGCTGCCACTGGAAGGCGAGGTTGGCCGGACAAACGACGAGAATCCGTTCGGCCAGTCCGCGAAGCTCCAGCTCGCGGACGAGCAGCCCGGCCATGATGGTCTTGCCCGCTCCGGCGTCGTCCGCCAGGAGGAACCGCACGCGAGCGAGCTTCAAGAGGTAATCGTAAACCGCCTCGAGCTGATGAGGCAGCGGGTCGACGCGTGAAATGGACAGGCCGAAGAATGGATCGAACTCGTAGGCGATGCCAAGAGCATAGGCCTGGATGCCAAGGCGGAAGAGGCGGCCGTCCCCGTCGTAGCGGAATCTGGCGTCCAGGATGGCGAGTTTTTCGATATCGCCGGCCGTCAGCGTCACCTTGCGGAACCGCTCCGTCTGAAGACCGACCAGCCCGGCAATCCAGGTGCCGGGTCCGCTCTCGCGCACCGTCTCCACGCGCATCGGCTCGTTGAATAGCGCCCCGGTGACGATTTGACCTTCCCTGATTGGATGCGCTTCACTCACCTGGACGATGGTCCTCTTGCTTCAAGGTTCCGCACAATTTTCACGCCATAATCGTCTGCCGCTAGAAAGTATAAGAAAATAAAATTGGAAGTTAAGGGAAAAAGACCCGGGGCCGTATGAAATTTCTTTTACGTACCGGTCATAGTGTCCGCCCGGATCCGGTCATCTGTCCGGATCCGGACACCTCTTGAAGACGGGAGATCGCCTTGGTGAAAAGCTCCAGCGCAAAAAACAAGGACTTGCGAGGAAAGTAAAATCCGCCCCCATTTGGCATCCGGTTTGCACTCAATATTCCATCGTTTTTCAGGCTCCATTTCCAAGAACACCAAGAGACCAAAAAGGGGTACCCCATGTGCGCCTGCCACGAATCTCCGACTGAAACTTGCTCCGCCGAAAAAATGGCTGGAAAAAATACCGCCGCGCCGCCTCTCGACAACCCGCCGGCCGTCTCTGCTGAGGAACTGCACACCATCCTCCTCAAGGCCTTCAAGGTCGGCAACCTGGCGCGGCGGAAGTTCATCCAGGCGCTCCTTGCCATGGACTCCTCAAGACTTTACCTCCAGCTCGGTTTCAGCTCGATCGCCCAGTACGCCGAGAAGCACTTCGGCTGCCAGCACACCCAAACTTACGACCTCCTCCGCGTCGCCGCCGCCCTCCGCGAGCTGCCC
>JACQVS010000095.1 GCA_016209605.1 Planctomycetota bacterium | reverse complement strand
GGAGATGTCTTGGCGTCCCAGGACCGCTCTCCAATTCGCTTTGCGTCTTAACTTTGCGTCCTTTGGGTCTTTGCGGTTATTATTAGGTTGCGGGCGGAGCGCCCTCTGCCTTTTGGGTTGGGGGCGCAGCCCGCCTTAGAAACAGAGAACCTTAGGAGTCCGACTCATGTACAAGAAGACCGGCTGGGGCTTTGCGATCACCGCCCTCATTCTGGGCCTGGCGATTTACACCTGGTTTGCGGTCAAACCGCAGCTGGGCATCGATCTCCAGGGAGGCACGGAGCTGATTTACCAGCTCGACTTGAAGAACCTGGAGTATTCCGCCGACACCGCCCACCTTGCCGAAACCGTGAAGGACCTGGTGGCCGGACGGCTTGACGGCCTGGGGCTCAAGGAAATTTTCATCGCCACCCAGGGGAGCGACCGCATCGTCGTCCAGCTCCCCGGGGCGGACAGCCAGACCATCGAGAACTACAGGCGGCAGATCGAGGAGGCCGGCAACCTCGACTTCATGCTGGTCGCCGCCGATGAGACGCAGGGACGCCTGGGGCTGATTCAAGAAGCGGTGCGCAAATACAACCAGGAGGACAAGGCCTACTGGGACCAGCGCGAGCGCGATCCCGCCGTCTTTCCGAAGCCTCCGGAAAAGCCCGAGGCCCTGAGGAAGCTCGATGAGGAGCTCGCCCAGTATCGCCAGGCGCTGCGGGATTGGAACGACCAGGTGGCGAAGGCCTCCGCCGAGGAGCGGGAGAAGATCCTCAACGCCAAGCCGGCGCCTCCCGAGTGGGTCGTTTACCCCCACGTCGAGATCAAGGACATGCCCGGCGGCGGCCGGAAATTGACTCATACGCCCGGCCGGTACACCGTCCTCAACTTCAGCGACAACTACAAGGTGAGCGGCAAGTACCTCAGCCGCGCCTACGAGACCATGGACAATATCGGCAGGCCGGCGATCGGCTTCGAGTTCAGTCCCTTCGGCGCCAATCTGTTTTCCGACCTCACCGGCGGCAACATCAAACGTTACCTCGCCATTGTCCTCGATGGACGCCTCGTCCAGAGCCCCGTCATCAACAGCCGGATCGCGGGGAGGGGCATCATCGAAGGAGATTTCAACCACAAGGATGTCGAGGGGGTGGTCAACATCCTCCGCGGCGGCAGCCTGCCGACCAAGCCCCTCCTGGTCTCGGAGTCGACCATCGGATCGCTCCTCGGCCAGGAGTCGGTAAGGCAGGGGGCGGTCGCGGTGATCTCCGGCCTCATCGCCGTGTTCATCTTCATGGTGGTCTACTACTGGATCGGCGGCATGATCGCCAACGCGGCCCTGTTCATGAACATCGTCCTGATCATGGCCTACGTGCTGGTGTTCCGCCAGACCCTGACCTTCCCCGGCATCGCCGGCATCCTCCTCACCATCGGCATGGCGGTCGACGCCAACATCCTGATCTTCGAGCGCGTGCGCGAGGAGCTCGCGAAGGGGAAGTCCCTCCCGGCCGCCCTGGGGACCGGCTACCAGCGGGCCTTCTGGGTCATCTTCGACTCCAACCTGACCACCATCCTCAGCGCGGTGGTGCTCTTCGAGTTCGGCACCGGGCCGGTCAAGGGCTTCGCCGTCACCCTGATCGCCGGCATCCTGGCCAGCTTCTTCACCGCCGTCTACGTGACGCGGCTCATCTTCAGCTTTCTCTTGAACATCAAGGTGCTCAAGTCCCTGCGCATGCTGCACCTCATCAAGACGCCGCGGGTGGACTACATCGGCCATCAGAAGAAGTTCATCGGGCTGTCGCTGGCGGTGATCGGGGCCACCTGGGCCCTCTTCGTCATTCCCCGCGGCCTGGAGAATTACGGCATCGACTTCACCGGCGGCACCAAGGTCACCATGAGCTTGAGCCGGACGATCAATAAAACCGAACTCGACCAGGCGATTGACGGCCTCCAGGGGGATGAACGGGCGCTCTTCACCGACTACTCCCTGCAAACCTTGTACGCCAAAGCGCCTGGCGTGGCCTCGGAGTTCATCCTCACCACCCGCAGCCGCAAGCTGGCCAGGGTGGCCAGCGCCCAGGAGGCGGGGAAGGAGAGCGCGGGGTTGAAGGCGGTGGAGGTGGCCGAAACGGTCGACCAGGACTATATCTTGGTGCGCCGGACGCTCGAAAAGATCCTCAAGGAGAGGCAGCTGATCCTCCCCGATCCTTATCCGAAGCTCGAGTGGGTCGCTTCGGGGACGGAGAAGCAGCTGCAGATGGAGCTCAACTTGATTTTCGTCCACTCCGACCTGGCGGATAATCCCGACCGCCTCAAGGAGCTGCTCAATCGCCATCTCCAGGAGGCCTTCAGGCCCTCCGAGAACTTCAAGGGGATCCAGGTGGCCGAGCTCAAGCATGTGGATCAGACCGTCCTCGAGCCGGCCTCCGGACGGAAGATCACCCGCTACGCCTTGACGACCACGGGATACCAGCCGCCGGAACCGACGGCCGAGGCCGCCGGCATCCCCCGCCCGCTCGAGGTCGAGGACGCGGTGAAGAAGTTCTTCAAGGGAGAGTCGGCGGCGCTCCGGGAGACCTTGCGGGGGGGGAGGTACCTGTCGGTCTCCGATCCCTTCCCGGAAGTCCTGACCATAGGACCGAGGGTGGCGAGCAACCTGCAGGCCAAAGCCATCATCGCCATGTTCATATCCATCGTGGCGATCGTCTTCTACCTGGCGCTGCGCTTCGAGTTCACCTACGGTCTCGGGGCCATCACCGCCTTGATTCACGACGTCTTCATCACCATCGGCATATTTGCCATGACCGACTTGTTCTTCGGCGACCTCTTGAGCTTCAAGATCAACCTTCCGGAGATCGCCTCGATCATGACGGTGATCGGCTTCTCGGTGAACGACACCATCGTCATCTTCGACCGCATCCGCGAGAACTTGACGCTCGGCCGCAAGTGGTCCAGCTTCGAGGACCTGGTCAACGCCAGCGTCAACCAGACCCTGTCCCGCACCATCTGGACCTCCGGAACGGCAATTCTTGTGACCCTGACCCTCCTGACCTTTGGCGGCGAGTCGATCAAGGGCTTCGCCTTCATCTTCACGGTGGGGGTGATCACCGGAACGTACAGCTCGGTCTTCATCGCCAGCCCGGTGATGATCTACCTGAGGAAGCGCGCCGCCCTGCGGCGGGAGCGGCTGGCCCAGTTAGCCGCCGCCACGGCTTGAAAATCTGGAACCTAGCGCGCGGAATTTTGGCATTTCCGGGCTTGACCTCAGCCTCCGAAGAGGCTTTAATAGTAACTCTCAGGATGGGACATTAGAGGAGTTCCTGAATTGGGATTCAGGAAGACGGAAAGGTCCCAACCACCAACGGCCGGCCAAGAACCGGTCGTTTGGTGATATCATGTTTTTGAAAAGAAGGAGAGAGTGTCATGGGGAGCGGAGCTAAGGTCGTTTTGGTGGCCTTGTTGATCATCATGGTGGTGGTGGTGGCGAAAGTGGTGCAGAAGGGCTCCGAGTCGAATTCCAAGGGGACCCCCGCGGCGGCGGATCCCAGGAAGGCGGCCACGACCGCCGGAACGGTACGTTCCAATGTTCCTCCGGCTGGCGCCGCAACGCCGGGGACGAGTAAAATCACCAACCGGCCGGTGACCGGCACTCTCCAGCCGCGTCTGGCCGATCCCAGGCCGGCGAGTTCCCCGGATGCCAAACCCTCCGCCGCGCCAGCGGCTGGGACTCCAGCCCCAGGCCCCGCCGGCACGGACAAGCTGCCCCTGCCTTCCCCCCTCGCGCCTCCCTTCAGGGGAGGGACGGAAGGGGTGAATAACGGACCCGAGGGGACGGTACGTTCCCCCCTCGTTCCCCCCGAGGGGACGGTGGCGGGAACCAGCAAAACTGGGGCCGTTAAAACGAACGCCGGGGCCAACCTCGTCAAGGTGGAGGGCACGGCGGCAAAAAACCCGCCCTCCGGCTCGGCGGGCGACTTCAAGCCGGTGCTCCCGGGCGAATCGCCGGAGAAAAAGAGCGCTCCGGCCGCGCCGGCGCAGCCGCTCGCAGGAGGGGGCAGCTCTCCCGACGAGCCGATCACGGTGGCCAAAGGACCTGAGCCCAGGGTCGACGCCAGAAGCCCGGGGAAGGAGAATGACCCCTTTGTGCCCCTGGGCGAGGTCGCCCAAAAGAACGGCTCCGGCACCCTGGTGACGCGCGAGCTGCCCAAAGACCTCTCCTCCTTCCCGCGCGAGTACGTCGTCCAGTCGGGCGAGGGCTACTGGCGGATCGCCGAGACGGTCTACGGCCCCGGGAAAGGGGCGTATTGCAAGTTCATTCAAGAGGCCAACAAGAACGCCAAGCTGGTTCCTGGCAAGAAGATCACCGTTCCGGCGCCGCCGGCGGTGACCGGAAATTCCGCCAGTTCCGGCAGTTCGGTCAAGCCCGAGCCACCCAAGCCGGAGCCCGTCACCAGCGATGACAAGTTCATTTACTACACCGTGCAAAAGGGAGACACCTGGACGAGGATCGCCGAGCGGTTTTACAAGGATCCCAACGCCTTCCCCCAGATTCAGGCGGCCAACCGCAAGATCAGCTACGAAACCTTGCGGGCGGGGCAGAAGATCCTGATCCCGAAACGTCCGTGATCATCAGCGCCCTCTTCCGTTTGTAGAAGCCCGGCTTCCCCTTGTAGAGGCACTCTTTCTCGATGCTCAAGTAAAGCTCGGTCTCCTTGGGGACGCCGCAGTCGAGGATGTCGCCGGGCTGCAGGGTCAAGAGGTCGGACAAGCTGATGTGAATCTCCGCCAGGGTGACGGAGATGTTGAGCGGGGCGCTCTTGAGGTTCTCGACGATGCGGCCGCGATCCTCCGGCGAGCCTTTCCGGCTGGTGGTGGAAAACCAGTTGCTCTGGGAAAACTCCTTAATGATGGGCTCGATCATCTTGAAGGGGATGCAGAGGTTGATCAAGCCCGACTGCTCTCCCATCACGACCTCGAAGCTGAGGAGGATCACCGGCTCGTTGGGGGGGACGATCTGCATGAGCGAGGGATTGGACTCGGTCTCGACGATCTTGAAGTTGATGGCCTTGATGGGCTCCCAGGACGCCTTCAGATGGTCGAGGAGGCGCCAGAGGATGGAGTTCACCAGGCCCTTCTCGATCAAGGTGAAGGGGCGGTCCAGGGGCGGGGTCTTCGACACCCCGCCGCCCAGGAGGCGGTCAATGATCGGAAAGACGATCGAGGGATTGATCTCCAGGACCATGTTTCCTTCCAGCGGCTCGCAGGTCAGGCGGTTGATGATGGTCGGCGTCGGAATGGACATGTTGAACTCGGAGTAGGTGAACTGCTCCACCGAGATCAGGCGCACTTCAATATCCGATCTCAGGTAGCCGGCCAGGGAGGAGGAGACGTTGCGGGCGAACGACTCGTGGATGGCCTCCAGGGCGTTGACCTGTTCCGGCAAGACGCGATCCGGGCGCTTGAAGTCGATGATGGAGACTTCCTCGGGGGCGACGAGGTTGTAAAAACCGCCGCCTTGCAACCCCGAGCTCGGCGCCGCTTCCTTGGCCCTCTCCGAGGCGGCAGGAGCGCTGCCCGGCGCCGCCCCGCGCTCGCCCGGCTGCACCTTGTTGAGCAGGGCAGCAAGGGCATCGACCTCGTTTTGACTCAAGACCTTGGGCATGAGAGCGGTCCCGAAAATTTCCGCCAAAGACACCTTCCCCTTGGCCGGAAGCCTCCCAGGCATCCGCACGGCGGGAAGGTTGAGATAGTTTTACAATCCTTTATCGGAAAAGGGGCGGGGCGGGTTCAATGTATTCCTCGGACGGGCGTTTGACCCTCAAACGGTTCCGGTAAACTCCATCCTGGTAGATGGGATCATTCTCCATCGATTCGATGGCCTGCTCGATCACTTCCTTCTGGCGGGCCAGCTCCCGGATCTCGCGGGCCAGTTTTCTTTCTTGATTCAGGAGGTTCAAGGTGTCGACCAGGCGCGGCGGGAGCGCCCACCCGGCGACGATCCACGCCCCCAGGGCGATCAGGCCGAACCAGTAAACCTCGTTCCAGAAGCGCCCTTCTCCGCGCTGGGCAGAATTATCCGATTCCATAAACGGCTCCTCTGCCCAGGTCCTGCTCGATTCTCAGGAGCTGGTTGTACTTGGCGACACGGTCGGTGCGGCAGGGGGCGCCCGTTTTGATGAGCC
Source organism: Planctomycetota bacterium (assembly GCA_016209605.1). Lineage (GTDB taxonomy): Bacteria > Planctomycetota > UBA8108 > UBA8108 > JACQVS01 > JACQVS01. Next base: position 7,126 of record JACQVS010000095.1, on the reverse strand, counting down.
CCGCTTGCGTGGCCACCGCCAGATCCGCGATGAACGTGTCTTCCGTTTCGCCCGAACGATGGGAAATGATGGCGCGGTAGCCGCGGCGCTGGGCCAGGTCGATGGCCGCCAGGGTCTCGCTCAGCGTGCCGATCTGATTCAGCTTGATGAGAATGGCATTGGCGATCTTCTCGTCAATGCCTTGCTGCAGCTTGATGATATTGGTGACGAACAAATCGTCGCCGACCAGGGCCACCTGGCCGCCGATCTTGGCGGTGAGCTGCTTCCAGCCCGCCCAATCGTTCTGGTCGAGCGGATCCTCGATCGAGAAGATGGGGTATTTCTTCACCAGGCCGGCGTAGAGGTTGGCCATCTCCTCCACCCCGAGGATTCTCCCCTCCCCTTCGAGGTTGTACTTCCCCTTCTCGTAAAACTCGCTGGCGGCGACGTCTAAAGCAATCTGGATGTCCTTCCCCGGCCGGTATCCGGCCGCCTCGATGGCCTGGAGGATCACTTGAATCGCCTCCTCGTTCGATCCCAGGTTGGGGGCGAAGCCGCCCTCATCGCCGACGGCGGTGGACAGCCCCCTCTCCTTGAGCACCGCCTTCAAGTGGTGGTAAGTCTCCGTCCCCATGCGCATGGCCTCCTCGAAGGACGAGGCGCCGGCCGGCAGGACCATGAACTCCTGGATGTCGACGTTGTTGTCGGCGTGCGCCCCGCCGTTGATGATGTTCATCATCGGCACGGGCAGGCGGTTGGCCCGCGCCCCGCCGAGGTAGCGGTAGAGGGGAACTTCCAGGGCGGCGGCGGCGGCCCGGGCGGCGGCCATGGAGACTCCTAAGATGGCGTTGGCCCCCAGCTTCCCCTTGTTGGGGGTGCCATCGAGCTGGAGGAGCAACTCGTCGATCTCCCGCTGCCGGGTGGCATCGAGGCCGCGGATCTTCTCGGCAATCGTCTTCGAGACGTTGGCGACGGCCTTGAGGACGCCTTTCCCCAGGTAGCTCTTGTTGCCGTCGCGCAGCTCCAGGGCCTCGTGCTCCCCGGTGGAGGCGCCGGAGGGGACGGCCGCGCGGCCGGAAGCGCCACCCTCGAGAACCACCTCGACTTCAACGGTCGGATTTCCCCGGCTGTCAAAGATTTGCCGGCCAATTGTTTTTACTATTGCCGATTTCATTTTAAAATATGTCTTTATGTTCTGTCAGGATCATCGAGTGGAAGAAGAATCAATTCGGTTTTCTTCTTCTGCCGGCCTCTATAGCCGAATGGCAGAAGGGTGTCAATAGGATAATTGTTGCCTTGCCCGCGACCCCATTGACCCATCCTCACCCTCCCGAGCTGGTCCGGATCGACCGCTTCTGGATCGTGCCCTGGGGGCTCCGGACGATCGCCTGGCTGGTGGCGGTGGCGCTCCTGCTCCTGGCCGCCGTCCTGACCATGGCCCTGGCGCTTGGGGCCAGCCTGGCCCTCCTGGCGGCGGCTCCGGTCCTGGCGTTCTTTTGGACCGGGGTGTGGTTTTTCCGCAACCCCCCCCGCCGCATCCCCCAGGAGGAAGGGGTGCTGGTCGCCCCCGCCGATGGAAAGGTTCTGGAGATCGCCGTGGTGGAGGAGCAAGAGTACTTGAGGGGGCCGGCGCTCCGCCTGACGATATTTCTATCCATTTTCAACGTCCACGTCAACAGGGCGCCGGCCTCGGGCCGGGTGCAGTACCTGCAGTACCGCCCCGGCCGGTTTCTCGATGCCCGCAACCCCTCGTCGGCGCGCGAAAACGAATCTCAGTCGATTGGCCTCGTTCTTGCAGGTATGGACCAGCGCCTGCTGGTCCGGCAAATTTCCGGGGCGATCGCCCGCCGCATCATCTGCCCCCTGGCCCGAGGCCAGGAGGTGGCGCGGGGCGGGCTGATCGGCATGATCAAGTACGGCTCGCGCACCGAGATTTACGTTTCCAGGGCCGCGGCCGCGGCGGGGCGCTTCTGGCAGCCGGCGGTCGGCGCCGGCGCCAGGGTTCGGGGCGGCGCCACGATCCTGTTTCGGCTGGAGGAGTCCTCATGAAAATCAATCGCAGCGTCGTCCTACCCAACTTGATCACCATCGGCAACGGCATCTGCGGATTTGCCGCGCTGGTCAAGATCTCCAAGGTCCGGATCGAGGGGGGGGAGTTCGTCGATTACGGATTCTTCGCCACCGCGGCCTGGCTGGTTATCCTCGGCATGGTTTTCGACGTTTTTGACGGCAAGGTGGCCCGCCTGTCCGGGAAGACCAGCGACCTGGGGGCGCAGCTCGACTCCTTCTCGGACCTGGTGACCTTCGGCCTGGCGCCGGCGCTGCTGGTGGTGCGGCTCAACATGGTTTACAACAGGTTCTGGTGGGGGAACCTGGTCTGGCTCTTCGGCCTGGCCTACTTCGTCGGCGCCATGCTGCGCCTGGCCCGGTTCAACGCCGAGAACGAGCCCGATCCCTCGGCCCACCTCTGCTTCAAGGGGCTCCCCTCGCCGGCGGCCGCGGGCTGCATCGTCTCCCTGGTGATCTTTTATTTTTACGTTCAGGATTTCGGGAAGAGCAAGGAGCTGGTCTTCCTGACCCAGTATATCTCGCCGCAGGCGCTGAAGGCGGCGGTGGGCTGGATCCCGCCCGCCCTGCCGATCCTGGCGCTTGTTCTGGGCTTCATCATGGTGTCCAACCGCCTGAAGTATGACCATCTCGCCGGCCGGATTTTCAACCGCAGCCACACCTTCGACTACTTCGCCTACCTGATCTTTGGCTTGATCCTGCTGGTGACCTTGCTGCTCACCGTGCCGGAGCTGATCCTGCCGCTGGCCTTCATCGGCTACTTGCTCTACACCCCCGCCAAGCTGGCCTTGAGCACCTTGCGCCGCCGGCCCGCCGGCGCCTTTCAAGAAGCCCTGGAAGGAAAACCCGAGAACGGCGCCGACGCCGACGACGACCTGGCGGCGCCGGAGAGCTCGAGCCGGATGCGGGGATGAGGGACGATGATAGCACGCTGGGTGACCGCTTACCTGGGCTTCGGCTCCAACCTGGGAAACCGCCTGGAGATGATCCGCCGGGCCTGCGACCTGCTCGAGCGGCGGGAGGGCCTCCGCGCCCTGCGGCTCTCGGCCCTCCGCGAAACCCGGCCGCAAGGGACCGAGGAGGGGCCGGCCCTGGGAGGGCCGTACCTGAACGCCGTCGCCGAGGTGAGCACCGCTCTCGAGCCGCTGGCGCTTCTGCAGCTCTGCCTCGAGGTCGAAGCGGCCCTGGGAAGGGTGCGGGCGGCACCCAACGGCCCGCGGAAGATCGACCTCGACCTCCTGCTCTACGGCGAGGCGGTGATCGAGCTGCCGGCCCGGGAAGGCCGGCCGGCCTTGACCGTCCCCCATCCGCGCCTCCTGGAGCGCGCCTTCGTCCTCGAGCCGCTGGCGGAGCTGGCGCCGGACCGGATCCACCCGCTCACCGGCCGGACCATCCGGCAGCACTGGCGGGCTTTCCAAGGGAAGGAGCCAGGGACGAGGAGCGGTTCAGTGCCCATGAAAGAAATCCATGACGCTCGAGAGGCGGCCGGGTGGGCCGACCGGGTCCGGAGCGCCGGCTTGTCCCTGGGCCTGGTCCCCACCATGGGGGCGCTGCACCCCGGCCATCACTCGCTGATCGGGAGGGCTCGCGGCGAGTGCGACCGGGTGGCGGTCAGCATCTTCGTCAACCCGGCCCAGTTCGGCCCCGGCGAGGACCTGTCGCGATACCCCCGCACCCCGGCGCAGGATCTCCAGGGCTGCCGGGAGCAGGGGGTTGACCTGGTCTTCTGGGGCGAGGCCGGCGGCGAGGGCGGAGTCTACCCGGAAGGCTTCCAGACCGGGGTGGAGGTGGAGAAGCTTTCCCGGCCGCTGTGCGGCGAGTTCCGGCCGGGGCATTTCCGCGGCGTCGCCACGGTGGTGAGCATCCTCTTCGGCCTCTTCAAGCCGCACCGGGCTTACTTCGGGCAGAAGGACTTCCAGCAGGCGCGGCTCCTCCAGCGCCTGGCGCGGGACCTGGCGACGGGCGTTCGTGTGGTCATCGGTCCGACCGTGCGCGAAGCGGATGGGCTGGCGATGAGCTCGCGAAACCGGTACCTCAGCCCCGAGGAGCGGGAGCGCGCCCGGGCCATTCCACGAGCCCTGTTCGAGGCCGAAGAGGCTTGCCGGCTCGGCGAGGACCGCCCGTCCGTCCTGGAGCAGATGGTTCTCGATCGCCTGCGGCGAGAACCCGGCCTGGTAGTTCAATACGCCCGCGCTCTCGAGGCCGCCACCCTCGAGCCGGTGCCGGGCGACCGGATCTCTTCGGCCCGGGACGGCGTCGTCCTGGCCGTCGCCGCGCTGGCGGGGAAGACCCGGTTGATTGACAATGTCTGGCTGAGATAGTCCCATGCTTTTTGAATCCTTCGACCACGGCAACTCCCTGCGCGTCCAGGCGCCGGCCAAGATCAACCTCTACCTGGAGATCCTCGGGCTCCGCCCCGATAATTACCACGAGATCGACACGGTCCTGCAGGCGGTTTCCCTGTACGACACCATCGAGTTCCGCCGGCGCCCCGGCGGCGAGGCCGTCGAGCTGGCGGTGGAGGGCCAGCCGGCGCTTTCCGGCGGCGCGGACAACTTGATCTGCCGGGCCGCCCTGCTCTTGCGGGAGCGGGCCCGGATTCTTGGGCGCGCCGGGAGCTGCACCGGGCTTTCCATCCGGCTCGAAAAGCGCATCCCCATGGGCGGCGGCATGGGGGGAGGGTCGAGCGATGCCGCCGCCGCCCTGCTGGCCCTCAACCGTCTGTGGAAGCTCTCGCTCCCCCGCCAGGACCTCCAGCCCTTGGCTGCGGTGCTGGGCTCCGATGTGGCCTTCTTCCTTGAGGGCGGCACCGCCCGCTGTACCGGGCGCGGCGAGATCGTCACTCCGCTCGCCGATCCGCTGCGGCGGCATTACGTTCTGGTGACGCCGGCCGTCGAGGTGCCGACCGCCATGATTTATCAGCAACTGCGCCAGCGCCGGCAGCAGGGAATCGGCTTGACAGCTTCCCAAGCCATTGCTACCATGAATTTTAAGTTGTTCCTGGAAAGTTTGATGGAGGGCCAAAAAACCAGTCGCTCGGGAGAGCATCGTGAGGTGAGCCTTGCTCCCTGGTTCAATCGGCTTCAGGAGGTGGCTTTCGATGGCTTCCCCTCTTTGCGAGACGTTTACCAGCTCCTGGAGGAAGAGCCCTTCATCAAAGTTCAGCTCACTGGCAGTGGATCAACCCTCTTTGGTGTGTGTGTGGATCAGGGCATGGCCGAAGATTTGGCCGCCAGACTGAAGCGGCGTTTGGAGGACCGAAAGTTGGAGTGCCAGGTTTTTCCTGTCCATAGCCTGGCGGGGTGGTGATTTGCCAAACGAGGTGACTCGCAGGGAGGAGAGTCCAGAATGACCGTGAAGGGGGATGATTCCGGCCTGGCCGGAAGATAATTATTTTTCTGTTGCCATTCGGCAACAGAAACTAATTAAAGGAGTAGAGACTTGGAAATCACCGAAGTTCGCTTCAAGCTGGTCCATGGGAAAAACGACAAGCTGCGGGCCTTTTGCAGCATCACCATTGATAACGACTTTGTCATTCGGGATCTGAAGGTGATTGACGGGGCCAAAGGCCCATTTGTCGCCATGCCGAGCCGCAAGCTCATGGCCCGCTGCCCGGAGTGCGGCGGGAAGAATCATTTTCGCGCCAAGTACTGCAACGACTGCGGCATCCGGCTGTCGCCGGAAAAGGTGAAGCTGGATCTGGAAAGGGGCCCGGCCGAGGTCGAGGAGGGCCTGGCGCCGGATCCAGACCTCGGGCACGAGGATTCCGCCGAGGGGGAGCCCGAGGGAGCCACCCGCTCCAAATTCCATGCCGAGATCGCCCATCCCATCAACTCCAAGTGCCGGGAGATGATCCAGCGCACGGTTCTGGAAAAATACCAGGAGGAGATGGAAAAGGCGGAGAAGTCCGGCTACCGGCCGCCGGCTGCGGATCTGGGGAGCGCGGATGACGACGACTACTTCGCGGCAGACCAGGAGGCCGGCTACGAGCCCGTGGAAGCGGGTCCGGCGGCGGGGCTGGAACCTTCCAGCGATCCTGGGTCTGGCCCGGCGCCATCGCGGCCTGCCGGCCGGGTGGAGGCAGGCTGGAGCGGTGGTCCGCAGGCGGCCGACTCCGGTTCCAGCCGGTCCCCCCAGTTCTCTCGCCCCATGGGGGGCGGAGGAGAAGGAGGCCGGCACGGTAAGAGAGACACCTCGGCCCGCCCGGAGGCGGAACATGACCGTGCGAGGACAGGAGGGGCGGGTAGGGGGGGGGAGGGCCCGCACCGGGACGGGAGAAAGGAACGGCAGCCCGCTTTTGATGACCACCGCGTCAATCCCCACTGGAAGGGAAGGCGCTCCTCCGCCCCGGAGGGAGGAGCCGGATCGCGCCCCGCCAGACCGGAGAAGCCGGAGAAGTATGGCGTCCGCGGCCGTCCGGAGGGGCGCCCCGAGCGGCCGGGGAGGAGCGAGCGGCCGGAGGAGGCCGGACGCCCGCGAGCGGAAAAATCCGCGAGCGGGGACGCCCAGCGGTCGCCTCCGAGGCCAGCCCAGAGTCCGAGCGCGACCGGGCAAGGTCCAGAGGGGTTGGGGGGGATGGAGCACGGCCCCCGAGGGGTTGATAAAATCGACCAGCCTGCCAGCCCCACGGTCCACAAGGAGGAGCCGGAGCCCGAGGATAATTTTGGCGCCGGGATCTTTTGATCCTTATCGGAGGCGAAGTTTTGCAAGAATTTTGAATATCTTTCGGAACTGTCCCGTCCCTTCCTGCGTCATCGATGTTAAAATGGGGTGCAGCCGTGCAGGGATTAATATGGTTCCTGTTGCCATCCGGCGACAGAAACTAGATCGTTGTCCCTAAGTGTCCCATTTCATAAGTAATTGTAGGGGGAGAGCGAGAGATTTTGGCTACCTGCAAGGCGCGAGGCCGAAGGCGATACGGGACGGAGTACCGCCGAGGCCGAGCAACGCCGCAGGGAGGCAAAAGATCCGCTCCAACCCCACAAGGATTTGTGAAATGGGGCACTGAGGTCGCCACGGTGGAAAGCGAGCAGGACTGGCTCAACTTTGCCGCCAGCCACACCTTCGCCCAGCTCCAAGC
>JACQVS010000104.1 GCA_016209605.1 Planctomycetota bacterium | reverse complement strand
TTTCTTCCGCTTCCGCAAGTACTTCCCCTATAACGGCGGCGTCGCCACCGACCTCCTCTACCACAAGCTAGCCCCGCTTCTCATCGCCCTCGCCGGCCCGGACGGCGCCTACCCCCGCCGCGTCAGCGCCGGCGGCGGCCTTTACATCGAGAAGGACGGCCGCGACATCCCCGACACCTTCCTCATGACCGCCGATTACCCGGACGAGTACACCATCTTCCTGGTCAGCACGCTGACCAACAACACCCAGATCCCCGAGCGCATTTACGGGAAGCACGGAACGCTCGAGATCGGCGGAGACGTGACGTTGCAGGCAAACGGCGATTTCGGCGAGGAGTTCAAGGCGAGAAACGAGGGGAAGACGGAAGCGAAGATCGCCTCGAAAGCCGGTCGCGATATGGTCGGCAACTTCCTGAGCGCCATCCGGGACGGGGCCTCGCTCAACTGCAACGCCGACCTGGGCTGCGCCGCCATGGTGGCGATCAAGCTGGCGGTGGAGTCGTACCGCAAGACGAAGACAATGGTGTGGGATTCACAGCAAGAAAAGGTGGTGAGCTGAATGAAATCAACGACACTGGTGGTTGTCTTGACGACCTGTTTCCTGGCCATGGCCGGAGAAAATGAACTGACCGAGAAGGAGAAGCAGGACGGCTGGCTCCTGCTCTTTGACGGCAAAACCCTGAACGGCTGGATGGCCAGCGATCGGAAGCCCAGCAAGCGGCCGGTGGAGAATGGAGCCCTCAATCCCTACAAGTCGGGCCATTACATGCTGGTCCACGAGAAGCAGTGGACGGACTTCATCCTCAGCCTCGATTTCAAGATCTCGGAGAAGTGCAACAGCGGCATCTTCGTCCGCACCGCCTCGCTCACGCCGCGGCCGGAGAAGGACGTCGGCTATAACGGCCTCGAGATCGCCATCGACGACACCCCGGGGGCCGGCTACACCGACACCGGCGCCATCTACGACCTCTCGAAGCCCGCGAAAAACGCCATGAAGAAGGCCGGCGAATGGAACCACGTGGTCATCACCTGCAAGAAGAGCGTCATCGACGTCGAGCTGAACGGCGAGAAGGTCAACCATATCGACCTCGACCTCTTCACCAAGCCCAACCAGCGCCCTGACGGCACTCCCCACAAGTTCGACGTCGCTTACAAGGACCATCCGCGCCGGGGCTACATCGGCTTGCAAGACCACGGCGCCGACTGCTGGTTCAAGAACATCAAGCTCAAGCCGCTGGCGGAGAAGGGGTGATCAGTGGGGATAGCCGCAACCGCGACCACGGCGAGAAATTTTACGAGTACGAGCAAGGGGGCGTGCGCGAGTACTGGATGATCGACTACGAGCGCGAGCAAGCGGAGTTCCATGTCCTTGGCGAGGACGGCCTTTACCGGCCAGCCCCCATCGGCCATGATGGCATTTATCGCAGCACGGACCTGAAAGGGTTATGGATCAAGGTCGACTGGCTCTGGCAGGATCCTCTGCCGCCGGTTCCGATAGTCCTCAAGGAATCGGGGCTGATCTAAAACCTGTCCCCGCGCTGATCAAATGGCAGTTGTCACTGGCGGATCCAGGAATTATAATTACAAGGTTTTTTAAAAACTCAACACAGGATTGCAAGACCTCATGACTGCTGTACTTGAACATCTCGGCGACAAGGCGAACTTCCTCCTCAACTTCAACAATCCCAAGATCCCCAAGGAGCGGCTCCATCTGCCGGGGCCGGACTTCGTCGACCGCGTCTTCGCGCTCTCCGACCGCAACAACCGCGTCCTGGCCAACCTGGAGCGCATCTTCCGCCAGGGGCGGCTCGGCGGCACGGGGTATCTCTCGATCTTGCCGGTCGACCAGGGGATCGAGCACTCCGCCGGGGCCAGCTTCGCCAAGAATCCCGACTATTTCGACGCCGAGAATATCGTCCGCCTCGCCATTGAGGGCGGCTGCAACGCCGTCGCCTCCACGTTCGGCGTTTTGGGGGCGGTGGCGCGGAAGTACGCCCACAAGATCCCCTTCATCGTCAAGATCAACCACAACGAGCTCATGACCTATCCGAACAAGTTCGACCAGGTGCTCTTCGGCACGGTGAAGCAGGCGCAGGACATGGGCGCGGCCTCCGTCGGCGCCACCATTTACTTCGGCTCTGACCAGAGCGGCCGGCAGATCGTCGAGATCAGCCAGGCCTTCGCGCTGGCTCACGAACTGGGCATGGCTGCCGTCCTCTGGTGTTACCTCCGGAACAGTGCCTTCAAGAAGGACAAGGACTACCACGTCTCGGCCGACCTCACCGGCCAGGCCAATCACCTCGGCGTCACCATTCAAGCCGACATCATCAAGCAGAAGCTGCCGGAGAACAACGCCGGCTACAAGGCCTTGAACACCGGCGGCTCGAGCTACGGCAAGTTTGACGAGCGGATGTACTCCAACCTGGCGAGCGACCACCCCATCGACCTCTGCCGCTACCAGGTGGCCAACTGCTACATGGGCCGCATAGGCCTGATCAACTCCGGCGGCGCCTCCGGCGCGAACGACCTCGCCGAGGCCGTGGCCACCGCGGTCATCAACAAGCGCGCCGGCGGCATGGGCCTCATCTCCGGCCGCAAGGCCTTCCAGCGCCCCATGAAGGAAGGCGTGGCGCTGCTCCACGCCATCCAGGACGTCTACCTGAGCAACGACGTCAACATTGCCTAACTCTACTACGGCTACTCTTACGGCGACCGCGGTCTCTTCTTTGAGTCGCCGTTCCACGCGCTGCCGCGCTGGGAGGGAAATCCGAGGCGCGGGTTCGTCACCGCCACCCGCGCCCGCGGCCTCGACGCCATTCCTTTCACGAAGTCCCTGGATTTCAACCTGGAAATCTGTCACTGGTCGAAGACCCAGGTGACCTACACGGCCACGACTTACTGGTACGCGCGGCCCGGCGCCCGGAGCAACCGCCCTCCCCTGCCGGAGGAAGCCCGGCGGCCGGTGGACGAGATCCGGCATCGGGCCGAGGGGCGTTTCGAAGGGGAGGAGCTGGCGATCCGCCAGAAGACCGGCGGAATCACCGCGTTGCAGATGGACTCCCGGTGGAGCGGCGGCGCCCAGCTCTGGTGGCGCGACGCCTGGGCCGGCGACCGCCTCGAGTTCGCCCTTCCGGTCGCCGCGGCGGGGAATCATGAGGTCAGCCTTCAAGTCACCCGCGCCAAGGCCGCCCGCGAGCTCGAGCGCAGCCTCGGGCCGGGGGCCTTCGTGGAGCCCAAGGACGCGCTCCTCTACATGTCGAAACGGCTCCTCGAAACCGACCTCGCCGGCGATCCGCCGGCGGAAAACGGCCCAGCGGCGGCCTCCGGAGCTCGGGTGGAGCGCGAGGACTCTCTCTTCACCATTCTTTACACCCTGTGCCCGGATTGCCGCAAAGCGAGCCTCCCCACGGCCGAAGGACCCATCGAGCTCCCCCTGGAGGTGGTCGAGCGCGTCGAGCCCGAGGCGAGCAAGGTAACCATCACCCTCGAAGAGGAGCTGGAGGGAGCCTCCGGGCCGGATGTTTCCTTGCCGGACGCTCAGGAGGCCGCGAAATCAACACCCGGGCCGCGGCCAGAGCCGGCGCCGAAACCGGTCCCCAAGGCGGAGCGCGACCGGCCCAACACGGTGCTGCTCGTAAAGAAGGTAAGGCTGCGGGAGGGGGGCATCTGCGGAAATCCTGGCTGCCGCAGACGACTGCACCTCCACGCCCATCATCTCGAGTTCCGCGTCTACGG
>JACQVS010000094.1 GCA_016209605.1 Planctomycetota bacterium | reverse complement strand
GCCGGCGCCGCGGCCGCCTGGTAGGCGCGGGCAAGCCTTGGAGGCTTTGTGAGGGATGTTGGATCAAAAACCTGCGCGATTTCCAGCTCGGCCGTTTGCGGACCAGTGACCGGGGGAGAGGGCAACCATGACCGCCCCTCGACCGCTTCCCAACCTTGACCAGCTCGCCGCGGAGCCCCAGCGGGCGGCGGAGCTGCCGGCGGAGGCCGTAGCCGCGCTCCTCTGCAGGCTGGCAGCGGTGCAAACGGCACTGGCGGGAAGGCTGGCTCTGGCGTCGAGCAAGGCTGAAGTTGATGAAAAGATCCTGCCGTTCCCCTCCAGCTCGGGCGTTCAGCCAAACCGGGAGGAGGAAAAACTAGAACGGCTCACCGTGGAGGAAGCCTCGGCACTCTCAAAGCTACCCCCTCGCTGGTTCTACCGGCACAAGGAGCTTTCTTTCGTCGAACGAATATCAAGGAAGTGTCTCCGCATCCACAAGGCAAGGTTCTTGCGCTGGCTTGAGACAAAAAGGGCTTGACAATACAACGGTACCGTTGTAGAATATGCCAACATGAGCAAGCAAAAAGCTGAAAGCCGAGACGGATATATCGGGATCAATGTATCGCTGCCGCCGGATCTTCACCGAAAACTTGCCATCGCTTCCATCGAGGATCAAATTGCAATGGTCGAGATCCTTCGGCGAGCCTCCATCGAGTGGCTTAAAAATCGAGAGCGGGAACGCAAGAAAGCGAGGGCGAAATCATGAAGGGTCGAGGCATCGGCTACGTCTATCAACCCGTTTACGTGGACAAGAAGTCCGGGGAGAAAAAGGTCTCCGCGGTGTGGTGGATTCAATATTGCTGGCGCGGCCGGCGCTACCGCGAGTCCACAAACTCAACCAGGCGCTCCGAAGCACAGGCACTTCTCAAGCGCAGGCTGGGCGAAATCGGCCAGGGAAAATTTGTCGGGGCTTCGGCTGAGAAAGTGACTTTCGAGGATCTCGCCGTACTTTTACTTGATGACTACAAGGTGAACGGCCGAAAGTCCATTGAGCGCGCCGAAGGCTCGACCAAGCGGCTCCGCGAATTTTTCGGCCAAAGCCTGGCTCTCGACATCTCCGCCGACCGCGTGAATATCTATATCCGCCTCCGCCAGGAGGCCGGAGCAGAAAACGCCACAATTCAAAAGGAACTCGCCGCTCTCAAGCGCATGTTCACCCTCGCTGTCCAGTGTGGGCGGCTTTCGATCAAACCCTACTTACCCACCTTGAAGGTCTCGAATGTCCGGCAGGGATTTTTCGAGGAACCAGAGTTTCAGACACTCATGGCAAAGCTGCCGGAGCATCTCAAGCCGGTCGCCCACTTCGCCTACCTTACGGGCTGGCGAAAAAGCGAAATCGTCAACCTCTTATGGTGTCAAGTTGACTTCGTGGCCGGAATCATCCGCTTGGAACCGGGAACGACGAAAAACAATGAAGGCCGCGAGTTTCCCTTTGCCGCCCTCCCCGCCCTCGCCGACCTCCTGCGGCGGCAACGCGAATACACGGATGCTGTCCAGAAGGCCCAGGACCGGATTGTTCCTTGGACGTTCCACCGGAACGGTGAGCCTGTCGGCGATTTCAAAAAAGCCTGGCAGACAGCTTGCCGGGCGGCTCTAATTCCCGGTAGGCTTTTCCATGATTTCAGAAGGACCGCCGTTCGCAACCTGGAGCGGGCGAGCGTTCCAAGGAGTGTCGCCATGAAGCTGACAGGACACAAAACCGAGGCCGTGTATCGGCGCTACGCGATTACCAGCCAAAGTGACCTTCGCGAGGGGGTCGCCAAGCTCGCTTCCATGGCGTTATCTTCCAGCTCAGCCAAAGTCCAGCCAAAGTCAGCGGCAAGTGGGAATGGAGATGTTATCGTAAGTACTTGTAAATAAACAATTGCGCCCGTAGCTCAGCTGGAAGAGCATCGGATTTCTAATCCGACGGTCCGAGGTTCGAGTCCTCGCGGGCGTGCCAGAAATATCCCAAAGCCCGTCATAAAAGGCACTTGTGACGGGCTTATTTTCCATACCAGGAATCCTCTACGGAAATCCTTTTACGGAAACATCAAGAACGCCGATAGCCCTAGGCCATGTTCCTTGAGATCGTCCGCTCGCTGCGCTCTTGACGTGCCGACTGCCTATGCCAGGGCGGAGGTCGCCTCGCGGATCTTCTGAAACTCTGTTTCGAGGGAGATACCGAAGCGCTTCTCAACCGCTTTCTGGATTTGATTGAGGTCGATCCTGTGCTTCAGATGGATCTTTCGGGCCTTGGTGGAAAAGGTCTTGATGATCTCGACGCCGAGAACGCGTCCCTCTCGATCCACATCGGTAGCCACGCCGCTTGAAATTTCGTATGTGGTGTGGATTCTGCCAAGCCGGAAACGAGCGTAAACGGCGAGATATCCATCTTGTTTCGAGATCTCAAATGTTACCTGAACTTCTCCCTTAAGCATCTCTCTTCTCCCGTTCCCAATTCATCGCCGTTATAACGACAATCTTTTTATCAAACTCTCGGATCCCTACTATTATCGGCTTTGAGCAAGCCGAGGAATAGATCCTCGAACCTCCGGAGCCGTAGGGAGCGACAATTTCCCGGTTCTTCAAAGCGGCCTCAACGTCTATTCTAGAGATCCCACGCTCCTTCATGCGTTTCAAGGCATGTTGTTTGAATTCAAGCCGTTTTTCTATTCCCACCAATCCTTCAAACCCAAATTTTTAGTATAGCGGCCGGAAAAGGCCAATTCAACGACTAGGATATGAATCCGCGCCGACACCCCGCTATAATGACCGCACGATCTTTGCCGGTCAGGATTTCGAGCAGGCGGTTTATCAAGATATTTGGAGTGTTGCCAATGAGCAAGATAATCCGGAATGAATTCCTGGGAGAAAAGTGGGTGTTTTTTCTGCTTTGCATCACCGTGGTTGGAATACCTTGGGCGATTCTGTATCTGCGGGATTCAACGATCAAGGTAGAAGAAGAAATGCCCGATCCAACCGCCTTCCTGGAAGCGTATCGATCTGGAAAAATCCCTGGAGGGCGTTGAAAGGCTCGATCCCGTTTTCCCTTCACGCACTGGGCTCCGACCTCAAGGCCCCGGCGCCCGGATCGCCGTGAACGGCGCCGCGTTTCGGGGCTTCTCCTCGAAGCAGTCGGCCAGGGGGGTCGCTCCCCGGTCGTAGCGGCTCAAGGGGGAGAGGCCGAGGATCATCTCGATGGTGCGGAGGATGCTGGGGAAAGAGTAGTGGTGGGAGTCGATGGTTCCCGGCTTGGCGTAGGGGCTCGTCACCAGGCACGGGATGCGGTGCGTCGAGACGTGGTCGATGTAGTTGCCCGGATCGTCCTGCACGATGAACACCGCCGTCTCAGCCCAGTAGGGGCTGCGGCTGACCGCCTCGACCACGATGCCGGTGGCCTCGTCGTTGTCGCGGACGAGGGGCTCGTTCTTCACCCTGCCGCCCTCCTCGGGATGGTCGCGCCAGAGGGTGATATAGGTGAAGCGCGCCGCGATCCCCTTCTCCAGGTCCGTCGCGAACCGCCTCGCCAGGGCGGTGTCGGTCGGAAAGGTGATGCGATACTCCCCCTTTTCATCCTTCACCGCCCCCTTCACCTGCGCCTGATCCTTCAAGTGCTCCATGAGCAGCGCGCCGCCGTAGATCCGGTAGCTCACCCCGCGCCGCTCGCACTCGTCGAAGATTGATCCGCGCACCGGCCAGTAGGTGGGATCGTTGACATCCGACTGGGGCCGCGCCAGCCGCCAGAAGCGCTCGAGGATGTCGGCGAAGTACGCTCCCTCGGCCCAGGAGTGTCCCTCCACGCTCATTTCCGCCTCTGAGTAGAAGTTATCGCAGAGGGCGAAGCGGTCGGCGAGGGCATGCTGGTTCGGCGTGAACTGGCGCCCATAGAAGCAGAGAGCCGGATCGCCATCGCCGCGCCCGAGGTCGCCGAAGTAGTCATCGAAAGTATGGTTCTCCTTGAGGATGAAGACCACCCGTTTGAGGCCCGCCGGCAGGGAGGGCGGCGGCGCCTCGATCCGGTCGAGACCGAGGTTTTCAATCGCCGCCCGCGTCGCCGCCCCATCGGGCAGATCGGCGGCGGACAGGACCGAAACCGTCCCCTGCTTTCCATAACGCGCGTGCCAGAGCTCCGGGTGGCGCTCGGGGATGAGGTTCGCCGGCGACTTCATGTTGGCGATGTATGCGGTCCGCCCATCGGGGGAGAGCGCCACGTCGACAGGATACCAGCCCACCGGGGTCAAGCCGATGATCCGCCCTTCCCGGAGGGAAACCGTGGCGATGGCATCGTCCCCGGCGAGACAGATGAACAGGCGGTCGCCGCCGGGATGGAGGACCCCCGCGGTCGGGGCAGAGCCCGGCGGCAGTCCCGGAAGCGGGGACACGGAGATCCGCCGCCGCACGGCGCCGCTCGCCAGGTCCACCTCGGCGATCTCATCCTGGCCGTTGACGATGACCAGGATCGCCTGGCCGCCGGGAAGCTCGATGATCCCCTCGGGATGCCGTCCGACCTCGATGGTCCCGGCCGCACGGCGGGCCTCGAGATCGACGACGGAGACCGTTCCACCGGTCCAGTTGCTCACGTAAGCCCGTTTCCCCCCGGCGGCGAGAACCACCCTCCCCGGCGCGGAGCCCACCGGAACCGCCGCCGCGACCTCCCCCTTCTCCCAGTCGATCTCGTAGAGCGCGTTCTTGAGGTTGGCGGCGGCGTAGACACGCGAACCCTCGCCCGCGGCGGCGAGGCTGACGGGGAACGATCCCTTCGGCAGCTAGACCTGGCGCTCGATCTCCAGATCCGGCACCCCCAGGCCGATCACCAGATCGCCGACGGGGTCCGCCACGAAGAGCCGCCTCGCCCCGGCGGCCAGGGCCATTCCCATCCCCACGGACAGCCGCCCGTCGAAGCGGACCGTCTTCGTGACCGTGCGGCGGTCGAGGTCGATGCTGGCGAGGAGCGTCGCGTCAGGCTTCCAGGGGTCAAGGAACCGGTTGGCGGCGACAAGGAGGTATCCGGTTCTTCCATCCGGGCTCACCGCCACCGAGAAGGGCTGGCCCGGAAGCTCGATCTGGTCCCCCCAGGGCCGGAGCAGCCGGCCGCTGGGCAGGATCCAGCCACCGGCCATCGGCCCGGCCCGGCGGGTCCCCGCCGGCACTCCGGCCGGGGTTGAATATACGGCGCAGGAGGAAAACGGCAGCAGCGCGCCCAGGGCCACAATGAAAAGGCGCTTCGCGGTCTCAATGCTCACGACCAGAACGATCCCGCCAAAGCCGCCCGCGGAAAAGGACCTTGGTCACACTCCCGCGAGCCTTTTTTTGCAATTCAACCGGACCGACGGCCGATGGAGCCGGTCGTAAACTTCTTCGATGGTCTGCACCGCCAGGACGAGCAAGCTGTCGAGGCCACAGCTGGCCAGGTTGCGGGACTTGCAGACGCCCTTCTCATCCTGATTCTCGCACTGGGAGCAGACCAGCTCGCGGATCCTCGGAACATAATCGGCGATATTCCTGCTCCGAGGCGTGGTCAACACCGCTTCGAGCAAGCGCGGCAGATGCAGGTCGAAGGGGCAGATGCCATACTCGCCGATGCCGCAGGAGCGGCTGTAACCGGTCTTCTTGCAAAGGGAGCAGACCCGGTCCTTGAGCGCTTCCAGGTAGGCTTGCAGCTCTTCAGGAGTGAAATCCATGGCAGGCCTCCTTTGATCAGAGTCCCAATAGATCCTGTCTATGGTATTTTATGATGGGAACTGGCAGACATCAAAAAAGGGTGGGGAAAACCCCCTACGCCCGCCCTTCCGCCGGCAGGGTCCAGCCGCCGCTGGCGGATCCAGCCACCTCCATCAGCTTCGAAAGCCTCCGCGCCATCGATTCCCACAGCGCCACCGTCTGCTGGAACTCGGAGAGGGCCTGGCGCAACTGCCTCTTCGCTTCCCGGAACTTCTCCCGGGCGAGCTCGTGATCCTGCTTCGTCATGGTGTAATACTGAGCGCGCAGCTCCTTCAGTTTCTCGGCGGCCCGATGGATCTGGTGCTTGGTGGATTGAAGGAGGCGGTCGGCGAAGTCGGCGACGTGACGGGGCTGACCCGCCAGCTTCTCGGCCAGTTTTTTTTCCTGAAGCGCCAGCTTCTTGAGCAGGATGACCTCCGTCTGGACCCGGTTCAGGTTCCCCGCCAGCTTCAAGCCGGCCAGGCAGCGGATCATCCACTTGGTGGGATCCCAGTGGTAGAAGCGGATACCGTTGCGGTAGTCGCCCGGGAACTCGTGGTGGAAGTTGTGATAGCCCTCGCCGTAAGTGAGCAAAGCGGTGAACCAGTTGTCTCGAGCGCTGTGAGCATCGGAGTAGGTCTGCCGGCCGAGGCAGTGGCAGACCGAGTTGATCGCAAAGGTGAAGTGCTGGTTGACGACCAGGCGGAGGGCGCCGGCAATGAAAAGCCCTCCCCAGGGATCCCCCCACAGGGCGGCGATCGCCATCGGCAAGATGAAGCTCACGGCGAGGGACAGGGGGAGGTAGAGGCGGTGCTGGAAGCGAACCAGCGGGTCGCGCCAGAGGTCGGGAGCGTGGCGCTGTCCGGAGTCCATGGCCGGCCGGGTAAACAGCCAGAGCAAGTGGGCATGCCAGAAGCCCTTCTTGATGTTGTAGGGATCGTTCTCCTCGTCGATATGGCGATGGTGCCGGCGATGGTCGAGGCACCACTCCCACGCCGAGCCTTCAAAGCACGCCCCGCCAAAGAGGAGGAGGAGCAGGCGGACCGGCCAGATGGTTTCGAAGCTGCGGTGGGCGAAGTAGCGATGGTAGCCGGCCGTGATTCCCAGGCCGGTGGAGAAGGCCATGGCCACGGCCAGGAGCAAGGTCAAAAAGTGAAAGCTGCCGCTGGCGATCCACCAGATCGAGCCAGCCAGGGCAACGATGGGGGAAAGGGTCAGGAAGAGAATGGTCGGCCAGTTGAGGGCCTTGGACTCGAGCATGATGCTTTTCTGTAAATCTCCAAATGGCTTCAAATAATCAGATTCTACATTGTGATCGATGGAAAAACCAGCTAGGTTTCAAATTTTCCGCCTGCCGCGCCTTTTGGGACCTTGACAAGGTCCCAAAATATGCTTGGGGCGGAAAATAAATTGAAAACCGTGGAAAAAGCCTTCATGCTAAGCAGGCAGAAAGGACGTCGAATCATGCGCGAACGCGACGAATTGGATACAGACCTTTGTGTGGTCTGCGGAGAAGAGGTGGATCTGGAGGATGCGCGGATCTTCTTCCGCTCAGCTTCCGTGGTGGCCTGCTTCGAGTGCGCCCGCAAATTCGGCGGCGTTTACGACCCGGTCACCGAGAAGTGGAAGGCGCCGCCGCGGCTGCCCCCCTCCCACGTCCGCAGGCACGAGAAGGACGTGTAATCCGCAACCTCATGGCCCCCTCGGCTTCAGCTCCGAGAGCCGCACCGTATTGTCATATCGCACCGTCGCATCGCCGTGGATGATGCGGAGGCGCGCGACGGGATCGGGAAGCGTGGTGTCGAACTCGAGGAAGGCGAAGCCCTTCGTTGAACTGTTGGCGATCCCCGAAGAGATGACCTCGTAGAGGGGGTAACCGCCGGTTTCGGCGGCCTCATGGACCTCGACGGCGCAGCGGTGGACATCCCCTGAGAGAAACAGCACGCCGCTCACCTTGCCGCCCATCACCGCCCGGTAGAGCCGCCGGCGGTCCGCATCGTACAGCCTCCAGCCGTCGCTGGCGCTCGCCCGCAGGGTGCTCCCCGAGGCGATCACCTTGAACTTGGCCCGCGAGGCCTTGAGCCCCTCCTCCAGCCAGTGGAACTGCGCCTCACCTAGCATCTCCTTCTTGTCGTCGTTGGGAGCGCTGTCCGGCGAGCGGTAGTACCGCACATCGAGCAGGAAGAAATCCACCTCCCCCCAGGTGAAGCGGAAAAACACCCCGGCTGCCTCCGGGGTGCCGTAGCCGGGATTGGCGAACAGCTCGCGGAAAGCCTTCAGGGACTCCTCCTTCCCCTGCTCGGTGCGGTCGGAGTTGTTGACCCCGTAGTCGTGGTCATCCCAGACGGCGTACGTCGGCACGCTGCGGATCACCGCCGCGAACTCCTCGACTCGACGCTGCTCGAGGTGCTTCTCCCACAGCGCCTCGCGGTTCGAGGTGTTGGAGTAAACGTTGTCGCCGAGGAGCAGGTGGAAGGCCGGACGCTCGGCGAGCATCAGGTACCAGGATGGCTGCGCCGGAAATTTTTTGACATTCATGCACGAGGAAACCGCCATCTTGAACCGCGCCGGCGTTCCTTCCGGAGGGGGGGTGGCGAAGGCGCCGCGCCAGTTTTCGTCCGTCCTGCCGCTCCGGAAAACCTGGTAGCTGTAGGTGGTGCCGGGCTTGAGACCGACGAGCCGCGCGGTGGCGGCGAAGTGGCCGTCCCCGGCGACGATCATCTTCTGCTTTGAAGATGGGGCGCCGGCCTCGCCCTCCGCCTGCCAGCGAATCTCCAGATCGGCGTTCTCACCCGCGTACGCCCAGACCGTGGCCTCGCCCGGCGTCACCGATCCGACCATGGGGCCAATGACCTGCCAGCGGCCGGCCTGGGCTGGAGATTCGAGCAGCTCGCAGCCCCAAGTAGCCAGAGCCGCCAGCGCGGATAAAAAAATCGCTTTCGATCTCATGCCAGCCCCTTCTCGGCGGCTTCCTTCACCAAGTCGAGGGCCTTTTGCGCGCCGGCGGTCGGGACCATGGAGCAGCCCTTGGCGGCGCGGATGCTCCAGCCCCCCTCCCCCTTCACGATCTCGATCCAGAAGTTCTGAAGCAGGCTGTCCTCGGCCACCACCACCCGCACCATGGCGACCGAGCGGACCGGATCGAAGATGAAGTCCTTGAACTCGACGGCCAGGGGGCCGCCGGTGCCTTCGGGATGGAAGCGATCGGGATGGAATCGGGCCAATCGATGGATTCGCAAAGGGATGTCCTCCACAACGGGAACGGAGAGAGCGGTCTCCTTGATGAGCTGCAGCTCGTAAAAGCGCTCCTGGCCCTCCCTCCTCCACTTGCGCTCGTACCGGGTGCCGAACCGCGGCGGCACCGCCTGGCGCTGCAGCCGGAAGCCGGTTCCGGGGATCTGCTCGGCCACCCATTCCGAAAACGACCGGTCATCGGTGACGATTCGAGCTTCGCCGCCGTTCACGAGGCGGCTGTTGAGGAGCTTGAGGAGGGCCGAGGTGAACAGGCGATGCTTCACGTGCCGCTTCTTCGGCCAGGGGAACGGGAAGAGCGAATAAACCCGGCTGATCGACTGCGGCGCGAAGAGCCTCTCCAGGGCTACCCGCGCGTCCACGAGGAGCACCCGCACGTTGGGGGCCCGGGCCAGGGCGATCTTGCGGAGGGCCTTCTGGATGACCGCCCACTCCAGCTCGAGGCCGACGAAGTTCCGGTCGGGCTGGGCGCGGGCCAGTTGCACCAGGAACTCTCCGCTGCCGAAGCCGATCTCCACTTCCAGCTCGGCGGCGCGGCCGAAGAGGCGGCTCCAGCCGGCTGGACGCTCGCTCTGCTGCCAGGGGACGAACGGTTGGAGCGAAAAGTAGCGCGGAAGCATGGCCATTTCACAAGTTGAGAACGATGCGGCGATTCTAACCGCAAAAACGGCCCCGGCGACCGGATTTTTCAAGATGACGGTTGCCCCGGGCGGTCTGGCGGCGATAATCGGCATTCAAAATCAAGAGTTCTCTCCTGGTGAGGATGGCATCATGAAACCGTTGATCGTGCTGTTGTCGTTGGCGTTCTTCTTCCGGCCGGCGCGGGGGGACGCGGCGGAGGCCCCCCTCAAGGTGTGCCTGCTGTCGGGATCCTTCGAGTACGAGTCGGACAAGTCACTCTCGGCGTTCAAGCAGCACCTCGAAAGCTCTTATCCGGTCGAGGCGACCTTGCTGCGCGCCATCTCGATGAAGGAGATGCCGAGCCTCGAGCCCCTGGAGCGCTGCGATGTGGCGCTCATCTTCACCCGCCGCATTGAACTCGAAGGGGAGCAGCTCGAGCGCTTCAAGAAATACTGCCTCTCCGGCCGCCCCATCGTCGGCATCCGAACAGCGAGCCACGCCGTCCAGACCTGGCTCGAGTTCGACAGGCTCGTCCTCGGGGGGAACTATCACGGCCATTACGGCAAGGGCCCGACCGCCAGGGTGGAGATCCATCCCGAGGCCGCCGGCCATCCGGTGCTCCGGGGCGTGCCCCCCTTCCGGTCGCTCGCCAGCCTCTACAAGGCGGGACCCATCGCCGAAGATGCCGAGCTGCTCCTGACCGGCGCGACGCCCGACGGCACGGAACCCTCGGCCTGGACCCGCTCCTACAACGGCGGCCGGATTTTTTACACCTCCCTGGGCACGGTCGACGACTTCGAAAACGCCGCCTTCCGGCAGCTCATCGCCAATGCGCTGTTCTGGACCGCCGGGCGCGAGGTTCCCGCGAGGAAATTTCCGCCGGTGGCGCTCCGTCCGAACACCGGCGCCGCCTTGAAGCTGCATCTCCGCAGCCGGGTGGAGGCCTTCAAGGGGAGCGGCCAGTGGGAGGAGGTGCGCCTCGAGAAAGCGATCCCCGCCTCCGAGATGGCCATCATCATCTGCGACATGTGGGACCAGCACTGGTGCAGGGGGGCCACCGAGCGCTGCGGCAAGCTGGCCGGGAAGATGAACGCCGCCGCCGCCGCGGCGCGGGCGAAAGGGGTGCAGATCATCCACGCCCCCTCGGAGACCATGTCCTTTTACGAGGGCACGGTCCAGCGGCGCCGCGTCCAGCTAGCCCCGAAGACCGCCCCGCCGCCGAAGGATCTGGACTTGAAAGACCCGCCGCTCCCCATCGACGACTCGGACGGCGGCTGCGACACCGCGGAAAAGCCCTGGCACATGGCCTGGACCCGGCAGGACGCGAAGATCGAGATCGGCGAGCTGGACGGCGTTTCCGACAACGGCCAGGAGATCTACCGCTTCCTCAAACAGCTCGGCGTCAAGCACGTCCTCATCATGGGCGTCCACACCAACATGTGCGTCCTCGGCCGCTCCTTCGCCATCCGCCAGCTGACCCGCTGGGGATTCCGCTGCGTTCTGGTGCGCGACTTGACCGATACCATGTATGATCCCAAGGATCCGCCGCACGCCAGCCACGAGGAAGGCACGGAGCTGGTGGTCCAGCACATTGAAAAGTACTGGTGCCCGTCGATCACGAGCGATGATCTGGTCAAGAACTAAGTTTTTCCCCATCCTCCTCGGCCTGGCCTTGTGGGGCTGCCAGTCCGGCTACGTGCTCCGCCAGGGGATCGGCGAGCTCGGCATCCTCTGGGGGGCCAAACGGGTCGAAAACGAGGCCGGCGGCGAAGCTGGCCAGCTCCAGCTCGGGGAGGCCCAGCGCCGGAACCTGGAGCTGATCCCCGAGATCCGCCGGTTCGCCCGGGAGGAAATCGGCCTCGAGGTGGGCGACGCCTACACCGCTTACTACGAGACCGGCGGCAAGGCCATCTCCTACATCGTCTCGGCGGCCCACCCGCTGGCGATGATCCCCTACCGCTGGTCCTTTCCCTTCGTCGGCGAGGTGGCCTACAAGGGATTCTTCGACCGCGCCGACGCCGAAGCGGAGCGGGACCGGCTGGCACAGGCCGGCTGGGACACGCGCCTTTCGGAAGTGGGCGCCTTCAGCACCCTGGGCTGGTTCGAGGATCCGATCCTCTCCACCATGCTGGATCTGCCCCCGGGAGAGCTGGCGGAGCTCCTGATCCACGAGCTGATCCACCGGACGGTCTTCTTCAAGGACCGGATCGCCTTGAACGAGAGCCTGGCGGCTGCCGTGGCCCGTGCAGGGGCCCGCCGCTTCATAGAAAAACGCTTCGGCAGCCCCTCCCCGGAGCTGGCCGGCTACTTCGCCGGCCTCGAGGAAGCGGACTTCCACAACCGCCTCCTCCACCGCCTGCGCCAGGACCTGGACGCGCTGTACCGGTCGGCCCTTCCCGACCCGGTCAAGAGGCGGCGCAAAGCGGCCATCTTCGCAACCGCCTCCGCCGCCATGTTTCCGGAACCGGCCGCGCCCGGGAAGGCGCGGCCGGCCCTGCCGCCCTCCAACGCCCTCATCCTGGCGAGCGGCCAGTATCAGGAGCACGTGCCCATGATGGAAAAATTACTGGACCATTTTGATGGCGACCTCCCCCGGCTTGTGGCATTCTTGAAAAGTCTGCCGAAGGATGAGGATCCGGTGCCGGCGATGCAACAAATGGTGTCGCCACAGTGGCGATTCGGCAGCGGCGGAAAACGGTAAAATCAACGATGGCATTCAAATCCCCCTCCCCTGGCCTGGTTCTTGCCTGGATGCGCCTTCGCACCCTGCGGAACCTCCTCCTCGACTTCCGCAGGGACTCGGTCGCCAAGACCGGCGTGGTCATCTTCGGCCTGGCGGTGGTGGTCGGCATCGGCTACAGCGTCTCCCTCTACAGCTTCAAGTTCATCCAGTCGTTTCCGGCGATCGGCGCTCCGCTCAACTCCCGGCTCCTGGGGCTCCTCTTCCTGGTGCTCTTCACCATGGTTTCCATTTCCACGGCGATCGTCGCGTACACCTCGCTCTTCCTGGCCAGGGAAACCGCCTTCTTCTTCGAGCAGCCCCTCTCGCCGGTGCCGATCTTCTTCGCCAAGGCGATCGAGTCGGTGGCCTTCAGCGGCTGGGCTACCTTGATCCTCTGCCTCCCCGTGGCGGCGGCCTACGGCGTGATCCGCCAGGCCTCCTGGCTCTACTTCCTGGAAGCGGCCGGCCTCCTCCTCCTCTTCATCATTTTTTGCGGGGCCGCGGGCGTCCTGGTGACCATCCTGCTCTTGACCATCATCCGGCGCTGGACCTTTCAAAAGCTCTTCATCGCCGTGGTGGCGCTGCAAGTCGTGGTGGGCTGGAACTTCTTCCAGTCCTTCGACTTCGCCTCCTTCAACGGCGAGGACAACCTGGCGGCGCTCAACAAGTTCACCCTGCAGCTCACCGCCCTCCAGTCCCCGTTCGTTCCCAGCACCTGGGCCACGGCCGGGATCCTCGCCGCCGCCGCCGGCCAGCATCGGGAGATGCTCTTCCAGGCGGGACTCCTGATCGCCAACACCCTCATCTTCCTGCCGGTTTTCCGGACCTACGCCCGGTATTTCTACGGCGACCGCTGGGTACGCACGGCCGAGCCGGCGCCTTTCTGGAGGCGGCGCACGCGGCCGGCCGCCAGCCCGGTCAGAGCGCCAGGAAGATGGGGCGTCGATCCCGGCCCCATGGGCGTGCTGATCTGGAAGGACCTGATCACCTTCATCCGCGCCCCGGCCCAGATCAGCCAGTTCATCCTCTTCCTCCTCCTCATGGTGGTTTATGTTCTCAGCCTGATGCAGATCCCCAGCGGCCTCTTCAGCGCGCAGTGGCGCGTGGTCCTTTACTTCTGCAACCTGGCGGCGCTCTGCCTCATCCTGTCATCTTTCAGCTCGCGGTTCCTCTTTCCGCTCATCAGCCTGGAGGGGCAGGCCTTCTGGATCATCGGCCTCGCCCCCCTCGAGCGATCGTTCCTGGTCCAGCAGAAAGCGCGCTTCGGCCGATTTTTGATCTTGAGCCTGGGCCTGCTCGCCACCCTGGGGGCGTGCCTCTCCTTGCGGTTCCGCTGGGACTTCACCCTGGCGGCGCTCTACACCACTACCCTCTGCGGCTGGCTGCTCACGGCGCTGGCGACCGGCTTCGGCGCCGCCTACCCCAGCCTGGCGGAGGACAACCCCGCCCGCATCGCCGTCGGCCTGGGCGGGACGCTGAATTTCTTCGCCAGCGCGCTTTCAATCGCCGCCATCCTGGCCTTCGAGGCCGCGCCGTACCTCCTGACCGGCCCCCAACCGCCTGGAACGCTCCTCTGGATGGCGCATCTGGCGTCTTTTCTGTTCACCCTGCTCATCGCCCATCTGGTCCTGCGGCTGGGCGAAAGATCCTTGAGACGAATGGACTTCTAGAGGCCATGACCAGACTCCTCAGCCTTCTCTGGACCATCGCCATCGTCGCCTTCTGGCTCTCGATGAACGGTCTCCTCCTCCGGCGCCAGATCGAGGTCCGCAACTTCGACCTCTACCGCCAGGGGGTGAGCAGCTACTTCGGCACCGACTGGTACCGCGAGCGGTGGATGGGGATTTACCGCGGCTCGCGCAAGATCGGCTACACCGGCGTCGTCTTCACGAAGAGCCTGGAGGAGGAGGGGATCCAGCATCACACGAAAATCGACGGGCGAATCGCCGTCGACCTCTTCGGCAAGGGAAGCCAGATCCGCATCAACGGGACGGTGGATGCGGACCTCCAGATGATCCCCGAAAAATTATCCATCAACATTGAAATGGATAAGCGCGCGATCCATATCTCCGGGGAGCGCCGGAACAACGCCCTCGTCCTCACGGCCCAGGCGGGCTCCCTCAAGGTCTTCGAGCAAGCGCTCCCTCTCAAGGAGTTCTTCTTGAGCGACGGGCTGATGCCCAGCCTGCCCATCGCCGGCTTCGAGGTCGGCCAGACTTACGAAATTCCGGTGTTCAATCCGATCCTGCAGAGCACGGCACTCGCCAAAATCGAGGTCAAGGAGCGCGCCCGGCTAATCTTGAGCGGCATGAAGGTGGACTGCTTTCACCTGGAGACGCAGGTCGAGGGGATCACCTACCAGAGCTGGGTCACGCCCGACGGCGAAACCCTGCGCCAGGAGATCCCGCCGCCCACGGATGTGGTCCTGGTGCGCGAGACGCGCGAGGAAGCGCGCCGGGGGTTTTTGGGAGGCGAGTGAGCATGCCGGCCATCGAGATCATCGACCTCACCAAGAAGTTCGGCGACACCGTGGCGGTGAACCGCTTGAACCTGGCCATCGAGGAGGGGGTGTTCTTCACCTTCCTGGGACCCAACGGCGCCGGCAAGACCACCACCATGAAGCTCATGGCCGGCTTGCTCCAGCCCACCGGCGGCACCGTGCGCATCCACGGAATCGACATCGGCGTGGACCCGGTCGCCGCCAAGGCCTTCATCGGCTACATCCCGGACCATCCCTTCCTGTACGGCAAGCTGACGGGCTGGGAGTTCCTCAACTTCATCGGCGGGCTCTACCGCATGCCGCGGCGGGAGATCCAGGAGGAGGGGCAAAGGCTCCTCGACATCTTCGGCTTGAACGGCCAGTCAGACCGCCTGATCGAGACCTATTCCCACGGCATGCGCCAGCGCCTCGCCTTCACCGCCTGCTTCCTGCACCGCCCCAGGGTGGTGATCATCGACGAGCCCTGGGTGGGCCTCGACCCCCACAACATCCGCGCCGCCATCGCCTTCCTCCGCCAGCGCGCCCGCGAAGGCACCACCATCTTCATGTCGACCCACTCCCTGGACATCGCCGAGGAGATCGCCGAGCGCATCGGCATCCTCCACCGCGGGCAGCTCATCTTCGAGGGCCAGACCTCGACCCTGCGCGCCAGCTCGAGCAAGGACCTCGAGGAAGCCTTCCTGGAATTGACGGCCGAGGAGGAAACCTTGGGCGGCGGCAGCTAGATACCAGGCATGTCGGCGTAAGACCTCATTCAAGTCGGCGATGTCTTTCTCTCAATTAGACCTCTATAGAGCCCTTTTTTTATCGAGCTCGTAGATCTCGAAGATCGTCTCGACCGACTGGCGTGACACGAGGACTCCGGAGCGCTGGCAACGGGTCACGATTTGCTCCCGGCTGACCCTCGGGTCTTTGATGATTTCCAGCAACGTGGCGATGACCTGCCGGTTACTGGGCTGGGGTTTGTGGGACTCAGGGAGGAACTCCCGGCGGCGGAGTTCCTGCCCTTTCTCAAGCGAGCGCTTCTTTGCGAAATAGACGAAACTCGGTCCGAGGAGCTTCCTCCGAATCTTTTCTTCTTTTGTCAGCTCGAGAAGCACATTGTAGGCACGTACTCCAAGGAGGCCGGCCAGTTCCTCATGCGTCATCCCCCGGTCGCTGGACTCCACAAAATGTGCGACCGTTTCCTTGAGCGTTCCGTGCCTGGAGAAGCGGGCGGCCTTGTAGATCCAAAGCCCCTGTGCATCGAAATCCGCGACCTCCTCTAACGTGAGGAACTTGCCGGAGTAGTTGTAGCTTGTGAAGTAACCGTGTTCCGTCAGCCGTCGGAATGCCGATGAGCGGGATAAGCTGAGCTTCTCGGAAAGCTGGTCGAAGGTGAAGACCCGAGGGGTTCGAAAGACCTTCACGAGATCCACTTGCTTTTTTGGCCGGCCACGCATTTCCACTCCTCTTCTGATTTAACCAGTACTTATCTTCATTCTTAGTCCTGATTATGACATAAATAGCCCAAAAGTGAAGGGGGAATGCTGCAGGGAATGCCGTAAACGGGCTTTCTGGAAGTTCCAGCCCACGAGCATTGACGCAATCAGGACTGGCCGGAAGGGCTATGGATTCCTGGTTTCTCCTCTAATCCCGAGGTGTCCGGGAATCCATCCACGGGAGTTTTAGCGCGACAGAAAAAAGCAACTACGGCGCCATGGTCTTTGGCTCGAAAGCCATCGCCCAGAGCGGAGAGTATACCGGTTACCGGCTGCTCGTCGCCGAGATCGCCAGGTTCTTCAAGACCGGCAAGCCGCCCGTCAACCCCGAGGAGACGCTCGGGATCATGGATTTCATGGAGGCGGTGGATGAGAGCCAGCTCCGGGCTGCGCTCCGCGCCCAGGCGGATGAGCTCAGCGTCTGGGACCGGGAGCGGCTGCAGCGGGGGCAGCGCCGCGGGAAGCTGCACCGGGGCGCCGGCCGGGCGGCCGAGGAGGGCGTTCAGCTTGGCGGCGGCGCCCGGAACCTGGGAGACGTGGCCCAGCATGTCTATTTCCCGTCGTAACTCATTGCCGTAAAATGGTGTTTTGCTAAAATTTTTAAAGATTTTGCGGCTAATTTAACTAGTTTGCGGGATTACTGGGTGGAATGAAGGCGCTCATGAAAGATCAAGACCATACACATCTTCTGATTGCTAAGGCCAAGGATGGTGACCGGGCGGCGTTTGAGGATCTTGCTACGAGGTTTCGGGGCCGACTCCAGACGTATATCGTGGCGAGAGCCAAGTTCAGGCTTGGGCCGAGGCTGGATGTCGAAGAGATTCTACAGGAGACCTTCGTTAGGGCGTTTGAGTCTTTGGGGCGTTTTGAATGGCAGGGTGAAGATTCCTTCTTCACGTGGCTTTGCGGAATCGCGAAAAACGTGATTTTCAAGATAGCCGGAAGTTGCTCCAGAAATCAGGGGCTCCAAACTGCCGAGGGTGTTCCCGCAATGGAAGTCTCCCCCAGCAAGGCGATGAGGCGTAATGAGCGCTTCGATCGCCTTCAGAAGTCTCTCGAACAACTCGACCCCGATTATCGAGAGGCGCTTTACCTCGCCCGCATCGAGCGCCTCAGGATCGAGGAGGTCGCTAAGCGCCTGAACCGGACGCCAAACGCCGTGAGGCAGCTGATTGCGCGGGCTTTGAAACAGCTAAGGGAGAGGTTCGGAGACACGGAGAGTCTGCACCTTCCGGACCGGAGCATCGAGTTGGAGGGGGGTGCAGATGCCAAGTAACGGCTCGGAGGAATTCCAACATCTCCTCGCTTTCTACCTCGATCGGCTAAACGCTGGCGAGCTCCTGGACCCCGACCAGATTCTCGCGGAACATCCGGATGAAGGCCCGGCGATTCTGCGAGACCTCGAAGCCTTCATCGGCGCCGGGTCTCGTGACGAGTTTGACAGAAACCTTGGTACGCTCGGCGACTATCAACTGCTACGGAAGATCGGCCACGGCGGCATGGGAGTGGTTTACGAGGCTTGGGAGAAGTCCATGGACCGCCGCGTGGCGCTCAAGGTGTTGCCGGCAGTGGTGGCGGTGGATGAGAAGGCGGTGATGCGTTTCGTGCGGGAGGCGCAAATCGCCGGCAAGTTGAACCATCCCAACGTCGTCTCTGTTTACAGCATTGGCGTCAAGGAACAGAAGCCCTTTTACGCCATGGAGTTCGTCGAAGGGGAGACGCTGGCGCAGATCCTGGGGAGGGTGAAGGCGGCGGAGGGGAAGGAAGAGGAGAAGAGCAGCATCCTGCAGAGAATATCGCAAACACTTGGCAAGAGCAATGATACGAATCTGGTTATGGAGACTACTCCAGCAGAGGCGGTAGAAGATTCGGCTCAAAAGGCTTCATTCCGTCCCAAAGTCGCTAACCTGGCATATTTCTACAATCTCGCAGAAGCGTTCGCCGGCGTCGCCGATGGCCTCCAGCACTCGCATTCGAAGGGGATCATCCATCGCGACATCAAGCCCTCCAACCTGATCCTCGACAAGGATGGCAGGTTGCGCATTTTGGATTTCGGCCTGGCCCGTATTGCTGGCCAGGAGAGCTTGACCAGGAGCGGCGAATTCATCGGCACGCCGCTTTACATGAGCCCCGAGCAGGCCAAAGCGCGCCGGGTGCCAATCGACTACCGGACCGATATTTACAGCCTTGGCGCCACCCTTTACGAGATGCTCGCTTACCGCCCGCCGTTCAAGGGGAGGGATTATCAGGACACGCTCAGCCAAATCATCACCCGGGAGCCCCCGACCCTACGCAAACTCAACCCGCGAGTGCCGAGGGACTTAGATACGATCATCCTCAAATGTCTCAGGAAGGAAGCGTGCGACCGCTACGGGACGGCGGAGGCGTTGGCCCAGGACTTGCGGCGGTTCGCGCGCGGCGACCCGATCGAGGCGCGGCCTCAAGGCGCGTGGGAGCGGCTTGCCGTGCGCTTCTGGCGCCACCGGATGAAGCTCCTCGTGCTGGCGGCCTTCGCGCTCCTCCTCCTATCCCTGGCGTGGCTCGGTCACAGAAACCGCCGGGCCGAGCAGGAGGCGCAGGCCGCGCGGTACGAGCTGGCGGTCAAGGAGGTGCTGCGGAAGATCCACGCCGGCCAGTTCAGCCTCAAGGCGGATTCCAGAGAGGTGACTGGCCTCTTCTTTCGCTCGGGCCGTGAGGATAAATTTCCCGTGAGGGACGAAGACTTGAAAGCGCTCCGGGCTCAGCAAGGCGGTCACGGCTTCGAGGAGACTTTGCGGGAGCTCGAGGAGATCTCGAGGTTGCAGCCGGAGAGGCCCGACGGGCACTACCACCTTGCCAAGGCTTACAAGGCGCTCGGCCGCATGGAGGAGGCGAAGCGGGCGCTCGAGAGGGCGCTCCTCGCGGAAAGCGACTTTGTCCCCGCGCGGGCCTATGCATGGGAATACGAGCTGGAGGATCATAAGGTCGATGACGGCGCCCTCGAGCGACTCGGATCCCGCTACCAGCGGGAGAGCTGGCAGCGCTGGTGGCTCGAGGTGTACCGAAGCATGCACAATACGAATTGGCGGCAAGCGGTCCGGGCCTGCGAGGAGATCATCTCCCGGCGGCAGGAGCCCTACATCGGTTGCTTCCTGGAAGTGTATCTCGCGGGCGCCATGTCTCGGCTGAGGTCCAAAGACTTCTTCGGGGCGCAGAAAGACCTAGTGATCGCCGGGCATCTAGCGCCGGGGTTCGAGCCGTCGCTCCTCCTCGCCAAGGTGTACTACCTGGACCCGGCCGGCCGCAAAGAAGAGGCCGAAAGGGTCTTGATGGAGCTCTACGAGAGCGTCCGCCCAGAGGAGAAGGCCGAGGCGGCGCTCTGGATCGCGGCGGCCTGTGACGCTTTCAGCGCCCCCGAGTGGACCCTCAAGTGGGCGGACCATCTGGGAGATCGAGGCATCGGAGCGAGGATCAAAAGCTTCAGCTACTTTCGGCTTAGAAAGATCGAGGAAGCGCTGCAGGCGGGGCAGCGGGCCATCGAGCGCGACCGAAAAGACCTCCTGGCCCATCTGATCGTGGGATCGGTGCTCCTCAGGAAAGTCTGGTCCCTGAGCGGCCCCGAGAAAGCGCTCCGGCTCGCAGAGCTGAGGAGAGTCTCCGAGGCGGCCGTGGCTCTGGATCCGGAAAACGCCACCGCAAAAGCCTTCCTGGCGGAGGCGGAAAGAGATCCTGCGCCGTCCTGGTTGGGGGACGGCATCACCAGGGGGAGAGAAGGCTTCTTCGACGCCGTGGAGATCATCGAATCTGGCATGTCCGGAGCCAGCAGCCGCGCCTTCGTTTCAGCGGATGGCCTGACGCTCTACTTCACCCCCATGGCGAATGTGGAGGCCTTCGACATTTACATGATGACCCGAGAGAGGCGGGATGAGCCCTTCGGTCCTCCCAACCCCCTCGCCGAACTCAACACGCTATACGATGAATCGATGGGGAGCGCCACCGCCGATGGTCTGGAGATCTACTTTCAGTCAAACCGCCCCGGCACTGTGGGTGATAAAAATGAACTTCGGGATATATGGGTGGCGCGGCGCGAGCGGACGGCCGACGAGCTGGGAAACCGCGTGCCCTTCGGCAAACCGCATAACAACCTGGGTTCCGAAATCAACACCCGGTTCAGCGAAAAAAATCCCTGGATCGCGCCCGATGGCATGACGCTTTACTTCACCTCCGACCGGTCCGGGAGGGGCAGCGTTTACGTGGCGGCTCGATCGAGCCGCGCCGAGCCTTTCAGTCATCCGGTGGACATCGGCTCAAGGCTCGGAGTTCCTAAATTCTTTCTTACCATCAGCGTCTCAGCCGACGGCCTGACCTTGTTCTGGGGAGAGGAGGGCATTGCTGGCAGCACTCAGCTGCCTGGGGG
This sequence comes from Planctomycetota bacterium, assembly GCA_016209605.1. Classification (GTDB taxonomy): domain Bacteria; phylum Planctomycetota; class UBA8108; order UBA8108; family JACQVS01; genus JACQVS01. The sequence continues at coordinate 31,527 of JACQVS010000094.1, read as the reverse complement.
TCACGGCTCCGCCGATGCCTGGATGGCCTCCCGCCCCAGGACCACCGACGAGCTGGGGAACCCGGTGCCTTTCAGCCCGCCCCCGGTGAACCTCGGCCGGCCAGTCAACACCGCGGCCTGGGACGGCGGGCCCAGGATAGGGGCCGACTGGCCCGCCCCCGGCTCCAAGCTCTACTTCACGCGCAGCCTAGGCGACCTTGGCGACATCCTCGAAGCCACCTGGCGCCCCGACTGCAACCGGAACCTGGTGGACGATCTCGAGGAGATCGCGGCCGGGGCGTCGGAGGACCGGAACGGCAACGGCGTGCCCGATGCGTGCGAGGCCCCTTTCGAACCCCCTCTCAATCATACATTCCGCCGCGGCGACGCGGACTCAAGCGGCGCAGTCGAGTTGAGCGATGCCGTCTTCACCCTGCGCGTCCTCTTCCTCGGAGAGGGCTCGCTCGCGTGCGGCGATGCCGCCGACTCCAACGACGATGGGGCCATCGATCTCTCGGACTGCATCTCTACCCTTGGTCACCTCATCCTGGGCGCGGGGCCCATGCCGGCTCCAGGTGCGGAGCGCTGCGGTCCCGACCCCACGGCAGCGGGAGACGCGCTCGGATGCGCTGCCTACACCGCATCGTGCCAGTAGGCGTTTTGCGAATGAGGAAAGCATAAAGGCATGAAAAGAGGAATAAATTAGGAGGTCCATCTTGAACTACCATGGAATTTCCGCGGCCATTTTAACGTCAATGGTATTCACCTGCTTGACGGCGGAGCTTCGCGCTGGGGAAAAGTACTCCTTTGGCGAGCCGCGCCCCCTCGGAATAGGCGTGAACGAGGGACTCGACATCGCCGGCGGCAGCATGACCGCGGGCGGCCTCGAGCTCTACTTCTTCGCCTACCAGGGAGATTCGGGAGCGCATATCTGGCAGGCGGCGCGCGCGCGGCGGGAGGATGGCTTCACCAACCTCAAGATGCTCCCTTTCCCGATCAACCACGTGTTCTGGAACTCGTGGCAACCCTGGATTTCCCCGGATGGACGCGTGCTCTATTACAGCTCGCGCCAGCCTGGAACGCTCGGCGACTACGACATCTGGATGGCGGTCCGCGGCGAGGACGGCGCCTTCGGCGACCCCATCCATCTCGATGAGCCGGTCAACAGCGCGTGGCGCGACCTAATGGGGGCACTTTCCTGCGACGGCACGGAGCTCTATTTCGCCTCGGAGCGTCCGGGCGGAGATGGGGTAAACGACCTCTACGTCGCACGGCGCGCTGATCCTCGCGATACCGATCCCAAAAGCCCCTTCACGATCGTGGATCGCCTCGAAGGATCACTCCAAGACGAGTACAACGTCTGGCCGCCGTCGATCTCGCCCGACGGTCTCGCCCTCTTCTACTCCGATGGGCCGTCCTTACTCGACAACGTGCCCCGGCCCGGCGGCCTTGGCCAGGCTGATCTGTGGATGGCGTGCCGCCCGGCGCTCGGCGCGCCCTGGGGCGAGCCCGTCCACCTCTCGACCCTGAGGAGCGGTCTCAACACCGCGGTTGAGGACGTGCGGCCGGTCATCTCCTGCGATGGCCAGTGGCTTCTCTTCGCCTCGTCCCGTTCCGGCCGCGGTGACCTCTGGGAGGTCCCGGTCTCGAAGGAATCTCAATCCTGTGAGCCGCCGGTCTCGGTCCGGCGCGAGATCGTTTCTCCGCGCGACCCCATCTCCCACTGCGGGGACTTCCTGCCCGGCGACACCATCACCGTCGAGCTCACTATCGCCGAGGTCCAAGAGCCTAGAAGCGGCTGCGAGGCCGAAATCCTTGTCAAGGACACGCCGCCGGCAGGATGGACGATTGTGGACAACCCTGACGGCGGCCACCTGGCAAACGGCTCGATCGAGTGGAAGCTCGCTCCGGGCGAGGTCGTCAAGGGCCGCGTCCTGCGCTATCAGATCGTCGTGCCCGAAACCGACATCTTCACGGCGCAATGGGCCGGAACGGTTGGACTCATGCGCGCAGGCTCAGAGACGCGGGCGATCTCGGGACAAAGCGCCATCGGCCTCGACACGCCCTTTGGGCCCTGCGGCGGCATCCACTGCTGGAACATCCTCGGCGCCTTCAGGCACCGCGGGGCGTGTTGCTCTCAGCCGGGCGAGGACTTCCTCACCGACGGCGCCGCCAGGGAGTTCGAGTTCCTCTGGTTCCCCGGCAGCACGGTCCACACGGACTTTGCCGGCGCGGCGGCGAGCGCCGGGCTCCTCGACGATCCAAACGGCCGCAACCCGGACGGCGTGCCGGCGGTCTTTCCGTGGAACAACCCCGATGAGCTGGTGAATCTCGAGTTCGACGTTTTTGGCGGCGGCCCTGAAAGCCACATGGCCTACGCGCAGATCTATGTCCGCAACACGTTGGATCGCGATCGCGAGGTGTGGATCGAGGCCTCGGTCGACAACTACCTGATGGTCGAGGTCATCGATCCCCAGTCCGGCCCGCGCGAGGTCCTCAGTTTCGACGGTGGCGCCGGCTCGGACGCCTGCAGCCCGCAGGGGACGTCTTTTGAACCGGTGCTTCTCAAGCCGGGCATCGAGTACAGCCTCGTCGCCAAGGTATTCGAGACCGGGGGCCTCTGGGATTTCGCGCTCCGCCTCGTCGAGGAGATCGATGAGAACGGCGTCGGGAAGCCTGTGACTGGAGGGATCGAGCTCGCCAAGGTCCCGGCCGGAGTCGAGTGCATCGTGCCGCCTCTCAGCGCGCGGCGCTCCATAAATACCGGGGAGACGGTCTCAATCCAGCGCGTCGAGGAGCTGCGCTGGCGCGAGGGGGAGATCTATGAGGTGGCCATCGAGCTCTCCGGCGTCCGGCTGCCGGGAGAAGGGCCGTGCGACATGGCCGGGGCCGTGACCATCTCCGAGAGGGTGCCACAGGGGTGGGTCATCGACGGGACGCCATCGCACGGGGGCCTCACCGAAGGGGAAACCATCACCTGGACGCTCCAGGATACCTCCATGGATCACCTCAACGGCAAGGTGCTCACCTACCGCGTCCGCGCCGGCGGCGCGCCGGGAAAGGTTCGCTTCTACGGGCGACTCGCGGAGGACGATCCCACTTCGCCGTCCTACCCGCTCTCGTTTCCCATCGGCGGCGTCCAGGAGCTCCACAACCCGGCGGGGCTCACCGATCAAGGCTTCATCAACGCGTGGCGCCTCGCCGGTCCCTTCGACCAGTCGCCTCTCGATCCCGGCCGCTGCACCGGCGGCGAGGAAGCCATGCGCCGCGACTGGGCGGCGACGGGCTTCCGCCGCGAGACGCCGGAGGGCTGCGCGATCCTGGGCAGCGGTTTTGAACCGTGGATCGACCAGGACGACACCATCGATTTCGAGGACTTCTATTGCGGCAACCTCGACAGGGTCGTCTGCGAAGCGGTGACCGAGATCGAGCTCGACAAGGCGCGGCCAATGGATCTTGGCCTCGCCTTCGCCGAGGCCGCGCAGGTCCTCCTCGACGGCGAGGAAGTAGGCATCCTGGACGATTGCAAGGTCTTCGGCTTCCCGAATCAGGCGAGGGAGGTCTGGCCGGTTTTAGACGCCCAGACGGGAGACTACAAGTTCGTTGCGTCAGGGCTCCACGAAATCCGCGTCAAGGTCTTCGGCGGGACGGATGAACACGGCTTCAGGCTGCGCCTTGAGGACCCCGAAACCGCTGAGCCCATCACCGAGGGCGTGCGCGTCCTGTTCGAGACGCCAAGGCCGAGATTCACGCGCGGCGATTGTAACGGCGACGGCGACACGAGCGGCGTATCCGACCCGATCTTCCTCTTAAGCTATGACTTCCTGGGGACGGAGAAGCCGCCGTGTCGGGCCGCCTGCGATGTCAACGGCGATGGCGACATCGGCAGCGTTACCGACGCGATCTATCAGTTGACTTTCAGCTTCCTCGGCGGTCCGCCGCCGGTCCCGCCGTTTCCTAACTGTGGACAGGAGAGCCTTCCCCCTGAGAAGGCTCTCGAGTGCGAGACGCCGCTGGAGCGCTGTAATCCAGCCAAGGGAGGTGAATGAAGGATGAGCTGAGAACTTAGAAGAGCAGGGCGGAACGCGGGCAAGGATAGAAGATTTTACGCCAAGATCAACCATCGACCAGCTCCGATTGCCGCTGCATTTAAGCAGTTTCACATGACCAATGTCTGTCGACAACCCGCGTAGCAAGCAGCGGCTGAAGCGGAGCGGTCCAGAAAGAAAGGTGAATCATGAAAGCCAAGAATTACATTGTATTCCTCCTTGGGATTGTGGTCCTCGGGCTCGGAGTTGCCTGGAGCGTTGTCCCTGCTTCTGGTCACGGTGACGGTGAACGTAAGGAACGGTGCGCGCTTGCCGGGACCTGGATTGGCACCCTGGGCGAGGCCACGATTCGGCTGACCGCGATCCCCCAGGATCCAGCCAATCGGAGGGTGAGCTTGCTGTACCAAAATGTGACTGAAGATCCCAACTTTGGTGGCCTCGTTAATCAGATATTGGGAAGCCCCGTTACCTCGCGCACGGATTTCAGGGGAGAGGCGGTGAGAACCGGACCCCGTACTTTCGATTACACGAGGGTCGCGCACGCGATCAACGAAAACAAAGTCTCTGTCGGTTTCCCTCCTCAATTTAAGGTCGTGTACATCGAGCTTGTCAGCGGCACGATAGAGTTCACGGACTGCGACACCATCGAAATGAGCCTGACGGCAGCGTTCTTTTCTGCGGACCAGGACCCGTTTGGGGAAGAACCTCCCATCGTCTGCTCCGGCCCTGGCGGAGCCTTTCCGGGACCCTTCGTGAGCACGTTGAGGCGCATGCACCCGGTTCCTCCTTGCGAGCCGTAGAACGCTTCTCACACCGTTTCTTGAAGTCACCGGCACTTCGGCTCATAAACAGAGCCGTAATTCCATCATGAGTATTTTAAAGACGCCGTACGTGAGGTGGGATATTCGCTAAAAATCTCTTAGGGCTTGTTTCAAAATGAAGCTTTGAGGCGGCTTGCGAGCGCCGGGGGGTTCGTATGCAAGAAGCGAGGCCGTAGGCGCGACCACTTCTCATTAATACGAGCCTTGCGTTCATCCCACTCAAAAATCAGATCCATTACAGAAAGGCCTCCGATGACCAGTTCATGGCCCAGAAATCTCGTTCATAACCGAGTTTCAGTCAAGAACTTTTTGAGAACAACCGTTTGCGCGCCATCGTTCACCCGTGCTATGAGCGTTTTCCCCGCGAAGACCTTGACCGATTCCTGATCGCGAATCAAGGTTAGCTCTTTCCCCTCGACTTTTTCCAGAGGAGGCTCCTCCGCGTATCCGAGTGATAGAAACTAATCACCAAAATTGACCTCCGAGGAAAAGCCGCTGCCCGGCGGCTAGCCGCCGGCGCCTGAAACCAGCTCCTCCAGCCGGGCCTTTTCCCTCTCCCAGTCCTCGAGCTCCTGGCGCAACCGCCGGAACCGCTCCGAGGCGGCGCGGCGGACTTCATCGCGCGCCCGGCTTTCCACCGCGGCGATGGCATCTTCGACCGCCTGCGCCAGGCGGACCCAGAGGTAGAGGGCTCCCAGGCCATAGAGAAATAGCAGGGTGAACAGGAGGCTGAAGATGAAGCCGGGGCTCAGCCCGCCCACCAGGGAGATCAATCCCTGGCGCAGGACCTCGGACCAGGAGGACTTCTCTTCCCCCAGGAGGAGGCGGACCAGCGCCAGCGCCGCCGGGTGAAGGAGCGCCCAGAGGAAGACGAGGAGCGCCGCCGCCGGGAGCGCGTGGTTGCGGAAGCGCCGCCAGCGCAGCAGCCTCTCGACCCGCCCGGCGATCTCGCCGTCGAGCTGGAGGCCCCAGTCGATGGCGGCGCGCCCGCGCGGGGCGGGGCCATCCTGACGAGCCGAGCGGCCGGCCATCGCCTCGCCGAACTCCTCCCCGTAGCCGCGCTCGAAGACCTCCAGCGCCTGGCCGGCGGCGGCGTAGTGGGCCCGGATCCGATCCGCCAGCGCCGCGCGCGGGCTCCTCCTTTCCCCCGCCTTCCTCCCCTTCCACTCGAGGAGCGGGGTGAAGACGAGGTCCACGGGAAAGCCCAACCGCGGTCGCAGCCGCCGCAGCGTCGCCGCCCGCAGCGCGCCGCGCTCGCGGCCTCCCAGGACTTCCACCGGGACGGCGAGCAGGATCTTTTCGCTTTCAGCTTCGCCCTCTGCGAGGCGCCTCCGCGCTCGCGCGGCCAGGTCCGCGGGGAGGGCGTCCAGGAAAGCCGCGCGCACCTTCCCGGCCAGCTCCTCCTTGAGGTGCTCCAGGTTCAACTCTTTCACGGCCAGGCGATGCTTCTGGGAGAGGTACTCCTCCAGGAGGTCCAGAAGCCGCCGGAACTCGGGCGGGCCCCGGCCGTCGTCTCGAGCCCCTCGATCCTCCGAGCGCAGCAGGAAGGCCTCGCGGGCGGAGAGGGCCAGGAGGCGATGGCCCTCCACCGGCCAGCCGGCGTAATGCTCGACCTTGCGGCGGAAGTCCTCGAGGATATCCGCAACCACCTGGCGAAAGCCCTCCCGATAGCGCCGTTCGAGGCGGTCGGTCTTGTTGAGGATGAAGTAGAGGTTCTCGGGGCTCTGCGGCAGGGCCCTGAGCACCTCGAAGAGGACGCGGTCGCCGTACTTGGTCTCATCGAGGATGACGAAGGCGAGGTCCAGGTGCGGCAGGTAGCGGTTCAAGATGGCGGCGTGGTTCGTTTCCACCGAATCGAAGTCGGGAAAATCGAGGAAGAGGAACGGCTCGAGCGCCGCGACCGGATGGGTGTGCTCCGGGGACTCGAGATCCTGCTTCGGCAGGGAGGGCGGCAGGGTCCGGCCGGCATGGCGGTAGACGACCACTCGCTCGGTGGTGGGCCGGCGGTCGCCGCTCCGGGAGACCGTTTCGCCGGCGATGGCGTTGATGAGCGTCGAGTTGCCCACCCCCGTTCCGCCCACCAGGCCGATGAACAAGCGGTCATCCAGCCGCCTTTCCTTATCGGCGACCTCCTGCCACTCCTGGCGCAGCGCCGCGGCGCGCGGCCCGCGCACCAGGCATCCATCGCCGCGGCGGAGCAGTTCGCCGACCTCCAGCCACCATTCGGCAGGCCGGGCCGGCGGCGGCGCTGCGGCTCTTTCCATCGTCTCGCTCACTTTCTACTCGCTCCAAACTGTTCGATGCAGGCTTCCTTCCGCCGCTCGAGGTCGCCGACTTCCCTGGCCAGGCGGTCCAGCCACTCCAGGTCCGGAGCCAGCGAGCGGAGGAAGATCTCGACGCGGGAACGCGCCTCCTCCAGCACCTCGGCGAGCAGGCCGGCGCGCGTTTTTCTAGCCGCCGCCTCGAAGGCGCTCACCTGCTCGCTCGAGATCGCCATGCCGACCGCCTTGGCGACCAGCGGGCTGAGCACTCCATCGGTCAGGATCTCGGTCAAGCTGAGGGCGCCGGCGGTCTTCAACTGCACGCCGATCACCACCGAGTTGTAAATCAATTGGGAGAGGATGAACTTGAGCTTGTGCTCTCCGGTGAGGTTGGCGGCGGTCCGACGCGCCTCCGCCTCGACCCACTCCCGGTAGGCCCGGCTCTTGGCGCGGTACAGCTCCCCCAGCTCGGCATGTTCGAGTCGGAGGGCTTGCAGCAGCGCCGGATCCAGAGCGCCGACCGTCTTCGGATCGTCCTTGAAGGCCTGAAGGACCTCGCCGGTGAAATCGAGGACCAGGGACTCGACGGCGGGATAGCCGCGGTCCTCGAAGCCCTCGTCGCGGCCCGGCGCGGCGCGACCGCTCCGGCGGGCGAGGACGGGGAAGTACCGGCCGAGGAGCTTGCGGGCGCCTTGCACCGGGAGGGACATGAGCTTGCGGGGGTAGCGCAGGAAATCGATCCGCTCCAGCCGCCGCAGCATTTCCTGGTAGACTTCCTCCTTGAGCGCCGGATCGAGCTGGGTCTCGAGGAGGACATCGAGCTGGTCGCGGCGCTTGGCGAAGCGGTCATCGATCAGCTCCCGCAGGCGCCGCAGCCCCTGGAGGAAGTCCTGGAGCGTCTGGCAGAGGCGCCTCCAGGCGTCCAGGAACCGCTCCAGGTCGAGGCGGAAGGACTCGACCAGCACCGCCTGCGCCTCGGCTCCGGGCCGCCCCGGAAGCTGCTTCAGCGCCCCCATCAGCTCCCGGAAGCCCGGGTCCTCCTCTCCGATCAAGGCGCCGTCGCCCTGAGGATGCTCGCCGATCGGCAGCACCGGCCCCGGGAGCGGCCGGCCGGCGAAGGCCTCGCTCAGCCGGCGGCGGAAGTCTTCCGCGGGCTCGGAGGCCTCCACCTTGTTCACGACGAAGAGGCAGCGCTTCCGCTCGCGGCGGAGGCGGTCGAGGTAGCTCCAGGTGGCGGCGTCGGCGTATTTGTGGATATCGGTGATGAAGATGAAGAGGTCGGCTTCCAGGTAAATGCGCTCGGCCGTCCGGCGGTTCGGCTCTTCGACGCCGTCGAAGTCGGGGGTGTCGATGAAGATTTGTTCCCTCCACTCGGCGCGGTCGTGCACCTGGACCTTCCCCACCAGGCCCATAGAAAGCGCGGCGCGGTCGCGGTGCACGTAGTAAACCGCCTCTCGGGTGAAGGGGCGGCGGTAGCCGGCGGGGCTCAGCACTTCCCCCAGGATCGAGTTGAAGAGCTTCGACTTGCCGACGCCGGTAGGCCCGAAGAAGGCGACCCGCACCGGCGCGGCCGGCCCTTCGCCGAGCCGGCGGCGCAGGTTCTGGAGCGGCAGGACCGCCTCTTCAAGATGGAGCGCTCCGGAAAGCGGCGCCGGAGCCGTGAAGCGCTCCAGGGCTTCTAGCCAGCGGCTGACCTGCTGCTGAAGTTCGATCAAGTCAAAGTCCAAGGCGACACCCGTCTAGCGAAAAACTGGAAACTTTTGATTCCAAATGAGCGTTGTTTATATCAAAATCAATGTCCTGGTGCACGGGGACCGTTTGATTATAGCTCGCTGGAAAGGGCGAGGCATCTATGCTTCTCAAGAGGCTTGACCGGCCGGATTTCGAGCGCCTGTTGACCCCCCATCTTGAAGCGGCCTACCGCTTTACGTACCACTTGACCGGCCAGGAAGCCGACGCTCAAGACCTGCTCCAGGAGGCGTGCCATCAGGCCCTGGTGAAGTTTCACCTCTACCAGGGCGGAACCAACTTCAAGGCCTGGTTTTTCCGGATCATCAAGAATTTGCACATCGACCGGTACCGGCGGAGGAAGCGGGCCCCCAGCATGCTGGTCCTTTCCGACGCCGCGCTCGTTCTCAAGGATGAAAATCCCGGCGAGCCGATTCACGGCCCGTGGTGGGAAAAGACCCCCGCGGGAGTCATCGAGAACGAAAAGGTCTTCTATGACCTTTTCGGCGACGAGGTGAACAAGTTCCTGGGGGAGCTGCCGGCGGATTTCCGGACCACCCTGCTCCTGTGCGACGTCGAGGAAATGAGCTACCAGGAGATCAGCGAGGTTCTCGAGTGTCCGGTGGGAACGGTGCGGTCGAGGATCTCCCGCGCCAGGAGCTATCTCAAGGACAGGCTGTACCAGTATGCCAGAGGCCTAGGGTATGTGAAGGAGCCCATCTCATGAACTGCCGGGACATCTTGCCGTTGATTCATGATTATGCCGATGCCGAGCTCGAGGCCGAGACTCGCGCGCGCATCCAGTCCCACTTGCAGGCTTGCCCCGCCTGTGAAAAAGTCCATGGCGAAATCGCCCGCCTCAAGCGGCTGGTTCGTGAAAAGGCCCGGGCGCCCCGACTGCCGCTGGAGTTTTCCAGCCGCTGGGCCTCCGGCGGCCGGATCTCCGTCAGCTGGGCGGCCTCCTTCCGCGCCCTGGCACGGCGCCGCCTGCGCCGGGGCCTGGCGGCGGCCGCCGCCGGCTTCCTCCTCGTGGCCGGGGGCTGGTTGCTTTATTCGGTCCTCTTGAGGCCCTCGCCTCCCCCGCTCGCGCACGCTGAAGCCATGCGCGAGTTCGCGCTGCGTTTTGACGCCATCTCAGGAGCGGGCGGCGCCTCCGACGAGGAAAAAGCCACCCTGCGGGCCATCCGCGACCAGACCGGGATCGCCCTGGACAGCCTTCCCAGCTTCAAGGGGGCCCGCTTGCGGCGCTGGACGGCGGTCAGCATCTCGAGCCATTCCTGCGTCCGGCTCGATTACGGCGCGGAGGACCGGCCTCCCGGCGCGGCGGCCGGGCAGGCCTCCCCGCCGGTCTTTTCCATCTTCGCCATCCCCTTGAAGAGCATCGAATCGCCCGGCTGCCTCAAGGAGCGGATTGAAGCCACCCACCTCTGCGAGTGCGTCGGCGTTCAAGGAATGACGCTGCTGTGCTTCCGGGACAAGGCCAATTCCCTCAACCTGGTGTCGCGCGTCGAGCCCAAGAAGCTCTTCGGCGGCTACCTCAGCGGCTGGAAGTGCGGGGGAGCCGAAGGGAGGAGCCCCCGCTAGAACTTCTGCTGGGCCATAATTTCTAGTGGCTAGCATTTTCGGATGATCGGAAACTTCTCCCTGGCCGCCGCCGATATTCAGGGAGATGGACACCCTGAACGATCCCCGCCGCGATCCCGTGCCGTCACCGGCTGCTCCCGAGGAGAAAAAGCAGCTGCGGGTTCTGGACGTCCCCCCACCCTTCCCGCCGGCCCTGCCTTTCAAAAACCGGGCTGCCGTCGCCGCCCTGCTCGCGAGCCCTGCCTCCAGCGTGGCATGGATCCAGGGCGATGCAGGCATCGGCAAGAGCACGCTCATTCAAGAAGTGGTTGAGGAGCAGTTCGAGAAAAAAAAGTCCCTCCGGGGAGCCATCCGGATCGAGTGCTGGCCGGGCCTGCGGCCGGAAGAGCTGCTCTTCCGCCTGGCCGAATTCTTCAGTCAGTTAGGCATCCCGGACCTGGCCGAAGTGGTTCTGCAAAGGACGCCGCTCGCGGCCAAGCTGCGCATCCTCTTCCAGACCCTGCGCGACCATCCGGTCTGGGTGTGGTTGGATGACTTCGATGAGTTGCTGGATGGATCCCGCGCCTCGGAAGCCTTCACACGCTTTACCGGAATGGGGCATGGCTCCGTTCCGTGGGCCGGCAAGCTGATCTTGACCTCCCCCCTCGGACGCCTGCCAGAGTTTGCCGCCGGCAGCTCCTCGCTGGCCATCCTTCCGCTGCAGCAGGATGAGCTGGTGGACCGGGAAGATTACTGGCGGCGGTGCCGCGAGGAGGCCGCCGGGATCCCGCTTCCTTGCTTTGCGGACGTGCCCCCGGAGCTGCGGCGGCGCCTTCTGGAACTGAAGGTGGTTTGGGCGGCGCGGCGTTGGGGGGCGACCTCCTCCGCGGGCGCCGGCTTGCCCTTCACCAGGCTTTCAGAAGCGGTCGGAAAGATCCGCGCTTGCCTGCCGCCCTCCTGGCGCGCGGCCCTCGACTGGATCGCCTGCTACCGCAGGCCCCTCAGCAAGGGGACGCTGCGGGCGCTCTTCGAGTCCGTGCCGATCCAGGATGGGGAGGAGATCCCCCTCGAGGGCCTGCAGCGGTTCGAGTTCGTTCACACCGGCAGGGATGATGGGAGGTTCCGCCTCCATCCGACCGTGCGGCGGCTGTGGGAGGAACATGCCAAAAGTGAAAACTTGGAGCAATGGAAGAGCCGCCACAAGGAAATCGCCCAGCAGCATCTGAACGCGGCGCTTCAAGCCCAATCCTTGTGGGACTGGTACTGGAGCTACACCCACTTCCTCAAAGCCGGCGCCGTTCAAGAAGCCTACGAGATCCATAAAAGCTTCGTCGAGGTTTTTTTGAGCCTGGGCTTCCTCGACCTCGCCAAGTCGGTCTTGGAGGAGTGCTTGAGCGCCCTCGAAGGCCATCAGCGCCAGGTGATCATCGGCAACCTGGCCATCATCTACAAATCGGAAGGCGACCACGACGGGGCGCTGAAACTCTACCGGGAGGCGCTCGAGCAGTTCGCCAGCCGCAACGACCTGCCCAACGTCGCCCGCGTCCACCATCAGATGGGCAACACCTATTACCTGCAAGGAAATTACGCCAAAGCGCTCAATCACTATGAAACCAGCCACGAAATCGCCGTCCATCTGGGCGACGCCACGGTGGCGATGCTCACGCGGGTGCAAATGGCCAACATCCAGTTTTCGCGGCAGGAGTTCGATGAAGCGCTCAAAGCGTACCTCGAGGCCATGAAGCTGGCCACCAGCACCGGCAACCAGCTCATGGAGCTGGCCCTGCGCATCCAGATCAGCCAGATCTTTATTTGCCGCCATCGTTATCCGGAAGCGGAGCGGGAGCTGCTGGCCGCGGAAGCCGTGGCACTGCAGCGCGATGACCGGAGGAACCACTTGAAGGTGCTCGAGCTGCGCGGCATCCTCGCCGTCAAAAGCCGGGACTATGCCCAGGCGGCATCCCATTTCCTCAAAGCGGAGGAGGTGGCTGCAAGCCTCGGCGATCTTGCCGAGCAGGCCAACTGCCGGATCCATCTCGGCGTCCTGGCCGAGGAGAAGCTCCATTACGGCGAGGCTCTTCAGGCCTATCTGGAGGCCCGCGACCTCCTGCGTTCCGCGGCCCTGAAGACCGGAAGCGGCGGGGAGGGGGCGGAGGCCGCCTCGGAGGTTGACCTCGGCAGAGTCCAGGAGCAGCTCCAGGGCATCGCCGCCAGGCTCGGCCGCGAGGCCTATCTCCGCATCGCCCGGAACCTGGGCCGGGACGAGGCCTTTCCGGGGGATTAGGCTGGAAGATCACTTCTTCGAGAACAAGGATGCCGGCCCCACCTGCCCCTCGATCAGTGGGACCAGCCGGTCCGCCCGCAGGTTCCTCAGCTCCTCCACCCTTCCCGACGGCCAGCGCACGGTCACCCGCTCGACCTCGCGGTCCAGCCCCAGGCCGAAGTGCAAGGTGAGGCTTTGCCCCGAAAGGTAGCCGGCCGATGAGGTCACCTCCCGGACCTGCCGGCGCGCTCCGTGCTCCAGGACGACCCGCGCGCCGATGGCGCTGCGGTTGGACCGGGTGCCTTGCAGCCGGAAGCGGATCCAGTGGTTTTCCGGCGGCGCCTGGTTGATGAGCAGTCGGGCCGGCTGCAGGTAGTTGTTGATGGCGATGTCGAGATCGCCGTCCTGGTCGGCATCCAGGAAGCCCAGGCCGCGGCCATCTTCCACGCGGTCGCAGCCGGCCAGGTAGCCGACCTCGGCGAAGCAGCCGCCGCCTTGATTCTGGTAGAGGGCGTTGCGCTCGTAGCCGTTCAGCGAAAAGATGCCGACGTTGATGAAATCGCCGTTGTCCCCGTTGACCCTGGAACGCCGACCGACGTTCTCGACGAAGTCCATTCACAAGTCCTTCTTCACCGGGCCGGAGATGAAGCCGTTCATCGAGTAGAGGTCGAGATCGCCGTCGTTGTCGTAATCGAAGCAATGGGTGCTCCAGGCCCAGCCGTTCTTGCGCACGCCCATGGCCTCGGCGGCCTCGCGAAAGGTGCCATCGCCATTATTGAGGTACAAGCGGTTGCCGTAGAGCATCTCCTTGAGGATGGCGAGCACGGTGGATCGGATGAAGAGGTTGATGTACCAGGGGGCCGGCGCGGGAAAGCTGGGCTGGTCAATCATCCAGCGCGAGTTGGAGTCCATCTCGGCGACGAAGAGGTCTGGAAAGCCGTCGCCGTTGAGGTCGCCCCAGGAGGCGCTCATGGCGCTGCCGCGGTAGGAGAGGCCGGCCTCCCAGGTGACGTTATCGAAGCTGCCGTCGCCGCGGTTGCGGTAGAGCACGCTGTAGCCGACATCGTTCCCCACGAAAAGATCGACGTCGCCGTCCAGATCGAAATCCGCGGTGCTGACGCACAAGCCCCAGCCGGTATGCCCCACGCCGGCCCGGACGGTTTCATCCCGGAAGGTGCCGTCGCCGTTCGAAAGGTAAAGGACATTGGGGGTGGCGTTGAGGGCGTTGTAAAGGGGATCGGGATGGCTGCGGTAGAGGTTGCCGCCGTTCACCAGGTACAGGTCGAGCTGGCCGTCGTTGTTGAAGTCGGCGAAGGCGGCGCCGACGGTGTCGTTGACGGGTGCGAGGCCGGCGCGGGCCGCCACCTCCTCGAAGGTCCCATCGCCGCGGTTGTGGAAGAGCAGGTTCGGGGCATCGAGGACGCCGACGAAGAGGTCGTTGCGGCCATCGTTGTCGTAGTCGGCGAAGACGGCGCAGCGGGCCTCGAGCTTGCGGGCCGAGACGCCGGCCCTGGCGGTCATATCGTCAAAGCGGCCATCGCCGCGGTTGCGGAAGAGGCGGCACTCCACTCCGCCCAGCAAATAGAGGTCCTCGAGGCCGTCGCCATCGTAGTCCCCCACCGCCAGCCCGGAGCCGGCCGAGAAGTTCTGCTTCATGCCGTTCTTGTCGAGAACTCCTCCAGAGGCGTGCTGGAAGACCACCCCTCGCTCCTCGGACTCTTCGCTGAACACCGGCCGGTCGCCGTAAGCGCAATTTTCCACGATCAGGTCCTCCTGGATGATGCGCCACTCCCCGCTCCCGCGCCGGCACTGGACTTCGGAGCGCTGCTCCATCTGAAAGAGCTTCTTCTCCGGCGACTGGCCGCGCAGCTTGAGGAGCAAACGGGCCTGGACCTGGTCTTCGCCATCGATCTGGGCTAGATCCTCGATGATGCAGCCGGCGTAATCGATTTTCGAGAAGCGAGCCTGAAGCTCCGCCTTGCGGGCGCGGAAATCGGGGGAAGAGGCCAGCTCCGGCGAGTAAAAGCCGAGGAGGTTATCCAGCGCCAGGCTCTCCCAGGCTCGCGGATAGCGCTGGTGCAGGAATTGGTTGACCGGATCGATGAACTCGGCACGCCGCTCCTCCCAGGATCGGCAGCCCGAGTAAGCGAGTATAATAATCCATGCTAACTTTCTGCTTGACATGGCGCTAAACGATAGAGACGCAACCACGAAAAATCAAGGGCCCAAGCCGCGGGTCGAGCCCGCACCCGGTTTGGCTATGACCGATGCCGAGAACACCACCGTGCTCATGGGCAAGTACGTGGCCTGCTGGACGCACGAGAAAAGAACCGTTTCGATAGAGGTGTATTATGTCAGTAGTCGTGAAGGCGCGCCATACTGACCGCGTGAAACTCCGGATTTCCGGCCGGCGGATACCGAGCCAGCTCGTCCGAGAGCTGGGGAAGATTTACCCGCATGACCGCATCGAGCGGGTCGAGGACGGGGATGACGATGAGCTCATCGACATTGCCTCGACCGCCTGGTACCGCGAGATGGAAAAGTCCATGACGCCGGCGAAAGCTCTGCGGCTCTATCGGAAGAACCGCGGGCTGACCCAGGAGGCCCTCGCCAAGCTGATCGGCGGCGGCACGCGGTTGCAGCACGTCTCCAACATGGAGAACGGCAGCCGTGCCATCAGCTTGAATACGGCTAGGAAACTCGCCCGGATCTTCGGCTGCCCCGTCGCCCGCTTCGTGTAGAACGCTGTACGTAAAGACCCCCGATAAAGCCGTGGTCGTTGGTAGGGTGCCGGCATTCAAAGATCGCGAAGCGACGAAGAAGTTAGTTGTGGCGCAGCCTGAGAAATGACTGCACTGGAGGCCGCTGGAGTCGTCGATCGCTTCACCGAGAACCGGACCAGGCCGCTCGCGTAGGATCTCGCAGATTTCCGGAAGCATCTTGAATCCAGGCACGCCAACGAGAAGCATATCGTCCTGACTCTAAAACTGCTCCGCTCCGCCCTCGAGGGCTGCCATTCGAGCGCCTCCAGGACCTCAATGGCGGGACTCTCCATCCGCTAAAGCAACTTTTACCTTGCGGCAATGAAGAGCTTCACCCACTGGCTCTACCGGAACCGTCGGATTGCTGAGAATCCCCTTTCCCACCTGGACGGGCTCAACCCGGAGCTGGATATCCGCCATCGCCGGCGCGCTCTCTCGGAGGAAGAGCTTGCCGCCTTGATCGAGGCGGCGAGGACTGGCCCGGTGGTCGAGGGACTCTCGGGAGAAGACCGCGCCATGCTCTAAACCGCGGCCGCCATGACCGGGCTCCGAGAGACAAAGACCATTACGATACGTTCATTCAGCGGATTGCCTGGTCTTACACAGAGAGATTTTCGAGGTTGCCTGAATAACTTCTACTTGGGGCAAGGCACTAAAGAAGCCGTGTAGTTCTTGGGCTTCCTGCCTAACCCGGTTTGCGCCAAACTTAAAATACTGCGGGTCCAGCTCATTGCCGATGCTGTTTCGGCATACCTTCATTGCCGCAATGATTGTTGAGAATGTCCCGGCAAACGGGTCTAAGACTGTATCCCCAACAAAACTGAACATTCGGATAAGGCGCTCCGCCAAATCAACGGGAAAAGGCGCCGGATGGTCTTTGGTTGATGCGCCTGGTACGTCCGTCCATATTTGGCGAAACCATTTTTGATAATTCTCGGTCGAGATAACACTCAAGACCCTGGTAGCAACCGATGGGCTTCGATATCCCCCCGGTTTCCGCTCCATCACGATAAACTCTATATCGTTTTTGATGACAGCATTGGGTTCATAGGGTTTGCCAAGGAAGCTTGAACCGTTCTCAACTTCAAAGGAAGCGTTAGCGATCTTGCTCCAAATGATAGGAGCGAGATTATCAAAGCCAAGTTTCCGGCAATGCTCCTGGATTGAAGCATGAAGCGGAACAACGGTATGCCGTCCCTGGTTTTTGCGTCTTGAGAGACAAACATCGCCAACAACGATGATTAAGCGTCCCCCCGGTACTAAAACCCGAAAGCAATGTTGCCAAACCTTGTCTAACTCGATAAGAAACTCTTCGTAATCTTCGACGGATCCTAACTGCCCTGGCGATTGACGGTATTCTTTGAGCGTCCAATATGGAGGGGAAGTAACAATGAGATGAACGCTACCGTCGGGAATGTAATCAAGGTCTCTGGCATCGTGACGATAAAGGCGATGCCGGGTTTCCACGCTCCGAAGCATCATTTCGATTTGCGATATTAGCTTTGGATCTTTGGCAATCCTTGGAAGCTCTGTCTGATGCTTCTGAAGATTGATGAAGCCTGGAGGAAGTAGAGCGGAGAAGGCATCTGGCGTAGGTTCGATATTCTCGGGGGCTTCGGTCTCCATAGGAGCAGGCTTTGCCGAGGCTTTGGTTCTTGTTATCGCCATAGCTCGTATCTTGCCAGGGACTTTCGGAAAGTCAAGCGGCGGCTGACGGGCTAAAAGGTACTTCGGCCCTTTCTTCACGGAACGGGCCGAAACCGGGTGGATATTCTTATTTTCCCCTACCGACCAACCTCAAAATTCCCTCACCGACCGTGACAGGTCCCCCGGAGGGATTCCTTGGAGCGCCGTAAGTCCTTCCCCTCCGGGGAGAAATAAACTGGAGGCGGCACCCCGCGCGAGGCCGCCAGGACTCGCGCCCAACAGCGCCGCCGAACCGGGGAATCACGGTTTTGCAAACCTCCAACGGTTTGAAAAACGGCGTGAACCTCAGCGGCGGGATAAAACTGGAGGCGGCACCCCGCGCGAGGCCGCCAGGACTCGCGCCCAACAGCGCCGCCGAACCGGGGAATCACGGTTTTGCAAACCTCCAATGGTTTGCAAAACGGCGTGAACCTCAGCGGCGGGATAAAACTGGAGGCGGCACCCGGATTCGAACCGGGGATGACGGTTTTGCAAACCGTTGCCTTAGCCACTTGGCTATGCCGCCCCCGCGAGGTCCTCAATAAATGTTGGTCTTGGACGCTTCTGGGTGAGGTTTTTTGTGGAAAAAACCGATAACCACAAGAATCTGTTTTATACCACCTGAAGGACAAGCTTGACAAGGTCCAATCGAATCGGGTTTAATATTATCTTCCAATAATTTAATGGTTTCTCATGAATATCCCGCTTTTCCGGGCGGCCATCTTCGATTTTGACGGGGTGCTAGCGGACACTATTCCCCTGCATTACCGGAGCTTCCGCAAGCTGTTCGAGGCTGAGGGCCGCGATTTCACCTTCGAGGACTATCAGCGCGTCGCCAACGGCGCGCCGCGGGACCGCGTCATCCGGGCTATCCTCGGCGATGACCTCCCCCCCGGAAAATTCTCAGCGCTCATGAAGCGCAAGGAGGAGATCGTCCTCGAGCTGATCACCAGCGAGAGCATACAGCCCATCGAAGGGGCGCTGGAACTGGTCGCTCAGCTGCGCACCCTCGGCCTGCGCACCGGCATCGCCTCCTCGAGCCGCACCGCCGAGCTTTTTCTCAAAAGCCTCCGTGCCGAGCACCTTTTCGATGTGGTCACCGACGGCCTGGCCTCCCATCAACCGAAGCCCCATCCGGAGGTCTTCTTGACCACCGCCCGCAAACTCGGCATCGAGACCCACCGCTGCCTGGTCTTTGAAGATGCTGTCTTCGGGGTGCGCGCCGCACGGGCTGCCGGCATGAAAGTCGTGGCCATCACCACCACCACGGCCGCGGAAAATCTCGTCGAGGCTCACTGGATCATTGACAGCTTCAAGAGCTTCGATCCGGTGTCGCTCCTCTACCCGGCGGCGCCGGCCGCGGTTCTGAGGTAGCTCTTATATTCAAAAATTCATGCCGTTTTCATGTCCGGTCTCTGCGGCAGCTGCCCCACTTACAACTTCTGCGGCGGTTTCCTCGCCTTCTCCAGCTCATCGAAGCGCTTCTCCAGGCGCTCCTGGCCTTCACGCAGGCGGCGCAGCTCATCGTGCAGGACCTTCTTGTCGTCGCGGCCTTCGATGCGCCGGATGGCCTCGTCGATGGAGTCGATCGGGTCGTGAAAGGGCCGGTGGCCTTCCTTGCCGCGGCGCGCCTGGAGGGCCGCGATGCCGCGCGGATCGCCCAGGCTTCCGAGGGCGTCGAAGACGGCGAGGCGCAGGCTGATGAAGGGGTCGTCGATCGCCTGCGAGAGCACCTGGAAGACCGCTTCCGCCCCCTTCCCCATTCGGCCGAGGGCGCGGATGGCGGCGGCGCGCGTCGACACCGGCAGCTTGCGGTCGGAAAGCGCGATCAGCTTGTCCAGGGCGTTTTTCTTCTCCGCTTCGGACAGCTTTTCCTTTTCGGCCAGCTCCGCCAGGCTGGCCATGGCGGTCGAGCGGATGACATCGTTGTGCGATTCGCGCTCGAGCGCCGCGAGCAGATCGGGCATGGCCTTGGCCCCCTCCAGCGTGGCGAGCGCCGAAAGCGCTTCCGAGGCGGTGAAGTAGGAGAGATCCTTTTCCAGCGCGCTCCGCGCCAGAGCCGCCGTCTCGGCCCCCGGCAGCTCCTTCAAGGACCGGAGGATCTCCTGCCGCACCCGCGCTTTCTTCTCGCTCTTGAACGCCTCGGCGAGCGCGGCAGTGACCGAAGGCTCTTTGAAGTTCTTGAGCGCCGAGGCGATCTCCGCCCGCACCCCCCAGAACGGCTCATCGCGCAGCCGGCGCAAGAGAGCCTCGCGCGCCTTGGCATCGCTCCCCAGCTTGCCGAGCTCGGTAGCGGCGCGGAAGCGCCCCATCAGCGCGTCATCGTTTTCCAGCTGGTAGATCAGTTCCTCCCGCGATCTGGGGAAAACGATCTCCTTCAAGATCCAGTCGTGCTTGTCGAAGGCCACCAGCCGCGGCCGGTCGGCGGACGGGAAGGTGAACTGCTCCTCCTTTTTGGAGATCTCGACGCGGTGCAGCGTGCGGCCGCTCGGCGTGGTGATCTCGATGTCCACCGGCATGCGGAAAATGGGCGTGCCATCGCTGGTGTTTTGCTTCTGCGCGACGCTCAAGCGCACCGTGCGGCTGTCCTCATCGTAGGTGTAGCTCACGTAAAACTCCGGATGGCCGCCCGAGTGGACCCACTCGTCGAAGAACCAGCGCAAGCTGCGGCCGGAGGCATCCTCCATGGCCAGGCGGAAATCATCGGTCTCCACGGCCGTATAGGCGTGGCGGTCGAGGTAAAGCTTGATGCCCTTGAAAAAGGCCTCTTCGCCGAGGACGTTCATCAGCATCGCCAGGATGCGGCCGCCCTTGGGATAGGTGTGCGCGTCGAACATGGCGTCGGCCTCGGTGTAGCGGCGGGTGGACAGCGGCCGGCGGTACTGGTCGCGGTCTTCGGCCAGGTAACCATTGGCCTGCCCCTTGCGATCGAAGACCTCCTCATCCCAGCCCAGGCGGTGGCCGCGGTAAAGCGTGGCGAAGAAGGTGGCGAAGCTCTCGTTGAGCCAGATGTCCGCCCAGTCCTTGCACGTCACCAGGTCGCCGAACCACTGGTGCGCCAGCTCGTGCGACACCAGGTCCATGCTGTCGACGTCGAGGTGGGCCCGCTCATCGTGAAGGGTCTTTTCGGTGAGCACGGTGGCGGAGGTGTTCTCCATCCCTCCGAACAGGAACTCGTGCACGCAAATCTGCGCGTACTTGTCCCAGGGGTACGGGAAGCCGGTCTTCTGCGAGAAGAAATCCATCATGTCGGCCGTGAGCTCGAAGGAGCGCGCCGCGTTGGGCGCCTGGCTGGCCGGCACGTAAGCGATGAGCGGCACCTCCTTCCAGGAGCCGCGGTATTCGGCGAACTCGCCCACCGCCACGACGATCAAGTACGTGGTGTGCGGCTTCTCCTGCTTCCAGTGGAAGATTTGCCCTTTGCCATCGGGAGCGGGCCGGGTGCTGGCCAGCTTGCCGTTCGACACCGCCGCCATCTTCTCCGGAGCGGTCACCTCCACTTCCGTGGTCAGCTTGTCGGAGGGATGGTCGAAGCAGGGGATCCAGTGGCGCGCATCATTGGACTCCCCCTGGCTCCAGACCTGGCGCGGGATGTCGGTGGCGCCGGCATCGGGCTTGCGAAAGTAGATGCCGCGCTTCGGCCGGCAGCGGTACTCGATGCTGAAACTGATATCCTCGCCCGACTGGGCCGGCTGCGGGAGCTGCACCGCCACCTTGTCCGGAAGGGTCTCGAAGCCCAATGGCCTTCCCTCGCGGTCAGTTACCCGCTGGACATCGAGCTCCACCCCATCGAGCGTGATGCGGGAGAGATTCTTGCGGAAGGACCTCAGCGTGTGGGTGGCCTTGCCGGCGACTTCCTCCTTGTCCCAGTCGAAAGCCACTTCCAGCTTGAGATGGAGCGCATCGGCGGGACGATCCGGCGGCTCCCGCGGCGGGCCGTTGAACTTGTCGGCGCCTTTTCTCGGCTTGCCGAGCTCTTGCGCGGCGATCCAACTCGACAAGCAAGTTCCGAGAATTAAGACAACAATGCTTATCGGCGATGCTGGCTTCATCATTATTCCTTGTCTCCAGAATTCAAGATGGAATTCTAGTCTTCAAGTATACCCGAAATCGTCAGGGAATTTCAGAGATTAGCACGGGGGCGAAGTCCAGAAAATCGCAGCTCACCAGCTGGTAGTGGACGCCGCGGAACTCCCCTTGGAAGTACCTGGTCCAGTCTTCCTGGGAGTGGAGGTGCCCGTAAATCCCGACGCGGCAGCCGGCCTCCTCCGCCATACGGGTGAATGGGCTCTCGCAGGCCCCCATGGGAAAGGGGGGATAGTGGAAGAGGGCGATGGGCGGGTGCCGGTAATCGCCCAGGGTCTTCAGGTGCTGGATGGAGAGGGAGAACTCTCGCAGCTCGCGCTCGATCTCCGCCGCCACCGCGGCCGGATCTTCACCTTCCTTGGGAAAGAAGTCGCAGCCGCGCACCCCGACGAGGGCGGCGCCATCGAGGATCAGCGCCTTCTTTTTCAGGGGGTAAACCTGCGGCGGCAAGGCGGCCTGCATCTTGGCGTGGCTTCTGGACCACCAGTAATCGTGATTCCCCTTGATGAGGACCTTTTTCCCCGGCAGCTGGCCGAGCCACTGGAATTCGGGGGCCGCTTCTTCCAGGGTCATGGCCCAGGAGAAGTCGCCGGGCAGGAGGACCAGGTCCTCCGGCGCGACCCGCTCCCGCCAGCTGGCCCCCACCTTGAGGTGGTGGTCCTTCCAGTGGTCGCCGAACTTGTCCATCCACTTCTGCGTGGAAAGGCCGAGGTGGAGGTCGCTGATGGCCCAGATGCGCATGGTCGCTGTTGCCTTCATTAACTCGTTGCAAGGATGGACGAATTCAAGCTATCCTAAGTCTATCATGACTGCCATGCCACAGCTAAATAGGACCTGGATCGGCGGCACCACCTTTGTGGGGAGGCCTGCCGGAAAGCAACTCCTGGGTATGGTGCACTTGCCGCCCCTACCGGGCTCGCCGGGGGCCCAGGGCCGTCCGGCCGCCGAAGTGCTGGCCAACGCTCTGGAAGCGGCGCGGCGCGACGCCCGGCGGCTGCTCGATGGCGGTATGGACGGGCTGATCATCGAAAACATTGGCGATGCCCCCTTTTACCCGAACTCGGTGCCTCCGGCCACCGTGGCGTCGATGGCGGCCATTGCCTGCCAGCTCGCCGCCGAGCTGCGGGTAGAGTTCGGCGGGAAGGATGGCGCCGGCCCGTTCCTAGGAGTCAACGTCCTCAGGAACGATGCTTCCGCCGCCTTGGCGGTCGCGGCGGCGGCCCATCTCGATGCCATCCGCGTCAACATCCACACCGGCGTTTACGCCACCGATCAAGGCCTGATTGAAGGGGAGGCCCACCGCACCCTGCGCGAGCGGCAGTCGCTGGGTGCGAAAATCTTCATTCTGGCCGACCTTCTGGTCAAGCACGCTGCCCCCCTGGGCCACGGCGCGCTCGATCCGGAGGTCATCGCCCGCGACGCCGTCCACCGCGGCCTGGCCGACGGTTTGATCATCACCGGGAAAGAAACCGGCGCCGCCGCCGACCTGGCGCTCCTCCGGAAAGTACGGCGGGCGGTCCCGGAGCGGGCCATTCTGGTGGGGAGCGGAATCACCGCGAAGAACATCCGCAAGTATCTCGTGCACGCCGATGGAGTCATCGTCGGCACCGCCTTGAAAGAAGACAGCGTCCTGCACGCCCCGGTGGATCCAAAGAGGGTCCGGCGGCTGGTGCGGGAAGCGCGCCAAAGATAGGAGAGCCGCCCTTCATGACGTCCAGATCTTCAGACACCAGCCGGCCTCCTCGAATCCTCGCTCTTCGCCGGCTGGCGCTGGACATCTTCCAGGCCGGCGTCCAGGCGGCCGATCCCTGCCTGGCTACCCGGCGGGCGCTGTGGGTCCAGGGAGGCCGGCTGGAGATCCTGCTCGAGCCGCTCCTCAATCCGGCCCGGGTGCGCGCCGGACCGTGGAAAAAGGTCCATGCGCTCGCCTTCGGCAAGGCGGCTTGCGCCATGGCGGCGGCGGTCGAAGAGCTTCTGCCCGAGGGGCTCTTCCCGGGGCCTGGATTGGCCGTCACCACCCATGAAAACGCCCGGCAGCTGCGGCGCTTTCGAGTCCTCGGCGCCGGCCATCCCTTGCCGGATGAAAACGGCGTGGCCGGCGCTCAAGCCATCGCGGCGGCGGCCGGCCAGGCCCGGCATGACGAGCTGGTGCTGGTGCTGATCTCGGGCGGCGGCTCCGCTCTCCTCCCCGCGCCGGCGGAGGACCTCGCGCTCGACGACAAGATCGCCGCCACCCGGCTCCTCCTCAAGGCCGGGGCCGATATTGGCGAGCTGAACACGGTGAGGAAGCACCTTTCCGCCTTGAAGGGCGGCGGCCTGGCCCGCGCGGCGGCGCCGGCGTACCTTCACGCCCTCATCCTGAGCGATGTGATCGGCGATGACCTCAGCACCATCGCTAGCGGCCCCACCGTTCCCGACCCGACCACCTTCGCCGAGGCCATGGAGGTGCTCCAGCGCCGGGGCGTCTGGAACCGGGTTCCCGCGGCTGTCCGCGCACGCCTCGACAAAGGGCTGCACGGGCTGATTCCGGAGACGCCCAAGCCGGGCGATCCGATCTTCGAGAAGACCGGTTACACCCTGGTCGGGAGCAATCGCTTGAGCCTCGAGGCCGCCAGGATCCACGCCGGCGCATCGGACCGGCTGGCGCGCGTTTGCGATGAGGCGCTGTGCGGCGAGGCGCGGCTCGAGGCGCAGCGCTTTGCCGGCATCGCCCGCGAGGAGATCCGCAAGGCCGGCGGCCAGCCGCTGGCGCTCATCGCCGGCGGCGAAACCACCGTGGTTGTGAAGGGGAAGGGGAGCGGCGGGCGCAATCAGGAGCTGGCGCTCGCCTTCGCCCTGGCGGCCGAAACGGCCGGCCTGCCCAGGCGCTGGGCGCTGCTGAGCGGCGGCACCGATGGACGGGACGGCCCCACCGATGCCGCCGGTGGGCTGGTAGATCCCTGGACCCTGCCGCGCCTCCGCGCCCAGGGCCTCGACCCGGCGCGGCTCCTCGATGACAACGACTCCTACCGCGCCTTGAGCGCGTCAGATGATCTGGTGAAAACGGGCCCCACCGGCACCAACGTCGCCGACCTGCAGATTTTTCTGTGCGAATAGTTTTTGGCGCGCCTCGCGGATCTGCTCCTTGATGAAGTCAAGCGCCTTGGACATGCCCTGGAGGTACTCGAGATCGCGCTCCGCCTGGCGGCGCTGGCGCTCCACGCCGCTCGTGTTCTCCCCCTCGATCCCCAGGTCGCGGCGGATGCGGACGAAGAGGTCGGACTGGGCCAGGCAGTTGAGCAGGTAATAGAAAAAACCGTAGCGGCGGAAGGAGTCCTTGAAGGCAATCACCTGCTCGACGATCTCGTTGGCCGGCGAGCCGCCCGCGGTGATCTTCACCACCTTCTTGAGGAGGCGGATGCACTTTCGATAAACCTCCCCCAGCTCTTCAGCCTCCCCCAGTCGACGGTCGAGGATCTCCAGGGCGCGGCGCGAGCGCTCCGCCAGATCATCCGGAGGCGCGGCGCTTTTCAAAAGCTCGAAGAGCTCGGCGGGAATTTCCTTCCCAGCATGCTGATCGACCGCCTCCTTCAAGGTCATGACGCTGGCCCCCTTCTTGAGGGCGCCCCCTTCGGTGGCATCGATCACCGGGACGGCGCTTCCTGAAACATCTGCTCGAACTCGCGCAGGTAGCTGAAGAAGACATCATCGGTGAAGACTTCGCCGCCGTTCAAGCCCGGCACCTTCATCAGCGTCTTGCGGTGGCTCAGGTACCACTCCCACTCCTTCATCTCGAAGGTGTAGAAGCGGCTGGTCTCGGAAAAGTGCTGCTCATGGGTGGCGGTGCCGGCGGCGTGCAGGCGGCCCTCCGGAAAACTCAGATCGAGGCCGACCAGGATGATCGGATTACAGCCGAGGGCCCTGGCAATGTGGAAGGCGGCGTGGGCCACGGTGGAGCCGGTGACCAGATCCCCCTTGTCGCCGGCGGAGCCGTCGAGGAGGGTGTTGATCAGGGCGTCGTTGCTGAAGAAGCGCGCTCCACTGTAGGAGGCAATGGCCTCGGCGCTGGCCTTGGGATCACAGACTATCGGCGCGGCGAGCTCGGGAGCGATGCCCGCGAAATAGCGCGAGGAGATGGTATGATAATCGATGATGGCGGTGAGATGCGGCTGGAGGCCGCGTCCCAACAGGATCTTCAGCGCCGTGCTCACCGCCACGATCACCGCCCTGCCCTGCAGCCGGCGCAACTCCTCGACGTTGCGCTCGAGCGATGGGCCGGCGGCGACCACCACCCCGGGATATCCCTGAAACTTACCGATGAGAGGACGGATGCCGGGGCTGGCGAGGTAGTCCGGGAGGTTGCTGAAGCGGTTCTGGATGGCAATGCGCGAGAGGTAAAGCGCGCTGCGCAGCACCACCGAGCCGTAGCGCGCGAACTCCCCAAGACTCTGCAAGATGGACTGGTAGTAGGAGGGGAAGGCTTGGGCGGAAGCTGGATGGGAGAAGATCTTGATCGAGCCGGCGAAGAAGCGCGACACCTTCTGGTCGAGGAGAGCGAAGAGCTCCTCCGGGGCTGCGCCGACGATCAGCTCCGCCTCGGGGTGGTTGAGGAATTCATCGAGAGGCTGGCACTCCAGGGCGGCGCGCCAAACGGCCGGATCTTTTTCGAGAGCGACGACGAAAGTGGTCGAGCGCCCGCGCCGCACCGCCGAAAGGAGCGGGTAGCCGAGCCCCACTCCCAGCACCACGACCGCGTCCTGCGCTCCAATCTGCAGAGCTTCGAGCTGCCGGTCGGCCTCCTCCGCCGGCCGGTAGCGCGAGTGCAGCCACACTTCGGTGCCGGCTTCGGAAAGGACTTTCAGCGTCGGCTCGCCGCACCGCGAAAAAACCACCTGGCCAGCGGCGAGCGGCTGGACCGACTCGACGCGCCTGGCGGCCTCCGGCCAGCGCTTCTTCAACAAGGCCAGGTTATGCTCGAAATGACCGGCGGCTCTCATTTCTTTCAAAAGTCCCTCTGTAGCAGCACCGTCTCCATGATGCGCTCGATCTCCCGCGCCGAGCAGACTCCTCCGGTGGTGGTCGGATAGGAAAGGCAAGAAACCGCGGCGGCATGGGCGAAGCGCATGGAGCGGGGGAGCTCCCAGCCCTCGTGCAGGCCGACCAGCATGCCGGCGAGAAACGCGTCGCCCGCTCCGGCCGTTCCCTTGATCTCGGCCGGAGAAAGCTGGTGCGCCGGCTGCCAGTGGCGCCGGCCGCCGCGCTCGGCTCCATAGGCCCCCTCCGGCGCGTGGATGACCGCCAGGCGATTGACGCCCAGGCGCAGGAGCTCCGCGGCAGCCTTCTCAACCCGATCCTTCACCAGGCGCCCCTCTTCCCGCAGCTTCAGGCCGGTGACGCCGCCGGCCTCGATCTCGTTGATGATGCAGAAATCGGCATGGCGGAGAGAAGGGGTGACGATGCGGCGGAAGCGGTCGGAGTCTTCGCTGACCACATCGATGGAGGTCAAGATCCCCGCCGTCCGCAGCCGCGCCAGCACCCTGGCCGCGCCGGTGCCGTACTCCGGATCCGGGGCATCCAGCCCGTCCAGGAGAAGCAGGTAAGCGAGGTTGGCGATCCGGCAGGCAAACTGCTCTACCGGAAAGTCCCCGGGGGAAAGTAGGGCGCTGGCGCCGCGGTGATGGAAGAAGGTGCGGCGGCCGGTGCTGATGACGCTCATCACATCGGTATAGGCGGTGCGGGCCCGGGAAGTGGTCTTCAGGAACCGCCGGTCAATGCCCCAGCGGTCGCAGTCCTGGAGGATGCGATGGCCGTCTTCGTCGTCCCCCACCAGCCCGAGACCGTGGAGAGGGATCCCCAGATCGAAGCGGGCGAGATCCACCAGCACGTTGTAAGGCGAGCCTCCGGTGCCCAGCTCCTCGCTGACAATGGTGGCCAAGGTCTCCTCCGGCGGCCAGGAAGTGATCAGCTTGACGTGGTCGATGATCCAGTTCCCGGCTCCCAGGATTCCCCGCCGCTCCGAGGGGGGCGTGTTGCTGGGCATGACTTTCCTTCCGCTTTCCTGCGAACTGTTTTCCAGATCGGCTGCAGCCAGATTATATCAAGTCATCTCTTGACTTCGGAATCTTACTTGACATCCTGAAGGGGATTCAACGCCCCATCAGGATTGACCCTCATTAATGTTGAATCGCACTGCTGAATGCGCCGCGCTTCAAGTTACCGGAGAGAACGCGCCATGGAAATCGATTGGGATGATCTGCTCGAATGCTTTCTCGGGGGCGATGGCGATTTCGAGCATTACTTCGACCGCGACACCGGCGAAGTCGTCTCGCTGAGCGAAGAGGAGGAGGAGGACGAGGACGAGGAGGAAGAGGAGCTGAGAGAGCTGATCGAGGACGAGCCCGACCGGTTCGTGGAGGTTCTGCCCATCGATGACTCCGACCGCAAGGAGTGCCTGGAAAAATTCATCGCCAGCGTCAAGGAAAAGGGGCTGAAAGAACTCTCCAGCCAGCTGGTACATACCTTACAAATCCCCAACACCTTCCGCGCCGCTGAACGGCTGCTCTCGAGCCATCCCGAGGAAAAGAGGAAGTGGCGGCAGCTGCAGGAAAAGCTGGCCCAGGAGGCGATTGCGGCCTGGATTGAAGAGAACGACATCGAAGCGGACAACCCTCCCCCCTGGAAAGTCAAAGCACACCGCAAGAGACCAAAGTAAGTTTTCTTGTCGTGCTGTATTATTCAGATTTCTCTTTACAATCTTTTCCGGAGCATATAAATCCTTACACGTAAATCGGATGATGAATTCACGGTCCAGAGTTTCTGGCCGTGATCGTTTTTCAGGCCGCGTCTTGACAGGCCCGTGCTACCGTACGGGACCTGGACGCTAAGGAAGGAGGCTGTATGCGGATTTGGATTTTGTGCGTCGGATCGTTGCTCCTGGGTGGATCGTTGCTGTTTTCGGGCTGCGCCCATGCCAGGGCTCCGGTTCCGGGTTTCTGGTACAGCGACGTCCACGATGGCTACGTGGTGAGCGGCAACGTCGGCCATGCCAAGGTCGGTGAAGCCATGGCCACTTCTTACCTCGGCTTGATCGCCATCGGCGATGCCAGCATCAAGGCCGCCATGGACTCGCAAAGTATCACCAAGATCCATCATGTCGATTACTATACCCACAGCATTATGGGAGTCATTGCCACTTACAAGATCCAGGTCTATGGCGAGTAAGAGCCCGTCCCGAAAGTCGCTCCGAGGCCCGAGGCCGAGCGAGAAGGCGCCAGACAAGGCGGGCCGACGTAGCCTTATTAACCGGAGAAATAAGGCGAGGAGGCCCAACGCCGTATGGCGCCTTCGCAGCCGGCCGAAGCCCGGATGGATTTTTGGGACGGGCTCTAAGGCCTGGAACTTTCTCAAAATGCCGTCTTGAAAGACAGCGACCTCTGCCAGCTGCCGGGGCCGCTGTCTTCCTTTTCCGTTTTCATTTCACGGGACCAAAGGACTTTTGACCATGGCCTGCTCCTGGAGCATCCCCGCTGCCGCCTTTGACCTCATGGCGGCGCGAGCCGAGGCCGATTACCCCGAAGAGACCTGCGGCCTGGTGTTCGGCCCGGACTCGGCCCTCGAGGTCATCCCCATGCGCAACCTGCAGGACGAGCTGCGCCAGCGCGACCCGGCGGCCTATCCACGGGATGCCCACGATGCTTACCATCTCGACGGCGTCGAGTTTGACCGCATCCGCGGCGAGAAGGAGGCCAAGGGCACACCCTTCCGCGCCATTTACCACTCCCACCCCGACCACGACGCCTATTTTTCCAAGAAGGACCGCGAGGACGCCGCTCCGCCCGGCTGGGGGCCGATTTTTCCGGAGATCACTTACCTCGTCTTTTCCGTGCGGAAGCGGAAGGTGGCCGACGTCAAGGGGTATACGTGGTCAGAGGAGAAGGGAGATTACGTCGAGGTCGAAATCCAGCGATCTACTGGGGAAACGCCTTCGGCGGATCCACCACCACGCGGCTCTTGCCGGTGAAGGCCTTCAGGATCTCCACCAAGTCCTTCTTTTCTTGATCGGCGAGGCCGAGCTTGGCGATGTGCTTGCTCAGGTTGGGATTGGCGATGCCGCCCCGGTCGTAAAACTCCACCACTTCCGCCAAGGTCTTGGCGCTGCCGTCCTTGAAGTAGGGAGCGGTCAGTTCGATGTCGCGCAAGGTCGGGGTCTTCACGGCGCCGTGGTCCTCCTTGTTCTTGGTGATGGCGGAACGACCTTCATCGGGATTGGGCTTGTCCATGCCGACGCCGATATTGTGGTACTTCTCATCGGTGAGGTTGAAGCCGGTGTGGCACACCGAGCATTTGGCCTTGCCGCGGAAGAGCGCCAGGCCGCGGATCTGGGACTCGGTGAGCGCCTTGGCGTCGCCGTTTTCATAGCGGTCGAAGGGCGAGTCGCCCGAGACCACGGTGCGCTCGAAGGTGGCGATGGCCTTGGCGATGCGGTCCGGGTTCACCTCTGGCGTTCCGAAGGCTTTCTTGAAAAGCTCGGCATACCCAGGAATGGCCTCCGCCTTCTTCAACATCGCCGGCAGGGTCATGGCCATCTCGATGGGGTTCTGGATCGGCCCGAGGGCCTGGTCCTCCAGGCTGGCAGCGCGCCCATCCCAGAACTGCAGGGTGCTGAAGAGGCGGTTGATGACGGTGGGGGCGCTGCGGCCGCCCACCTTGCCGCCGACCCCGGTCGCGAAGGCGGCTCCGTTGGAGTAGCCCTTCTGGGGATCATGGCAGCTGGCGCAACTCACGGTGTCATCCTTGGAAAGCCGCGGATCAAAGTAAAGCAGCTTGCCGAGCTCGATCTTTTCCGGCGTGATGGGATTGTCGGCGGGGATCTTCTGCTCGTACGGATCGAGCCCCAAGGGGAGCGAGAGCGGCGACTTCTCGGGAACCTGGACGGTGGCGGCCGCGGCCGAGGCGGACTCCTTTGCCGGAGCGCTCCCGGCCCCCGCGCCGAACTCGAACTTCGCCGCCGCCGCCTTGCCGGCCTCGACGGCGACCTTGGCCGTCGGCGCGCCCAGGTCTTCGTGCCAGGCCGTGACCGTGTACGTTCCCGGAGGAAGATCGGTGATGGCGAACTTGCCGTCGGCATCGGTGACCGCGAAGTGGGGGTTGTCGTGCACCACCACCCAGCCCAGCATCCAGTCATGGATGTCGCAGCGGAGCTTCAGCAGGCCCGGCCGCCGCAGATCGCGGACGATGGGCGGCTGGCCTGGCAGGATGGGGACGTTGAAAAACGTCTGGTTGCCGAGGTAGGGATGGGTGGTGTGGTTGATCGGGTCCTCGTTGGTGATGGAGAGCTTGCTCCCCGCCACCGCGGCGGCGACGTGCGGGTCGAAAGAGCAATTCTTGTTGGCCACCGTCAAGGTGGCGGGAGCGGCCTTCTTCCCGCCCTGCACTCCCGCGACCGTGACCACGACGTTCTTCAAGCCGCGGTTGGCCGGATTGACCATGCGGTTCTGGGCGAAGACCTTGTGGCCGCAGTGCTGCACATCGGTCTTGACGGCGATCTCCTCCATCTTGGGTATGTCGGCGCCGGCGAAGAGCGCCGTTCCGGAGATCGATCCGGCAACGGCAACTGCGGCGGCGGCGGGTGCGGCGGTGCTGACGGGAGCTTCAGGAACGGCGGGTTTGGACTCCGGAGCCGGAGTTGGAGTTGGTCCAGAGCCGGAGGTGTCACAACCGCAAAAGAACGACAGTACGATCGCAACAGACAGGACATCCAAACTTTTCATTATCGAAATCTCCTTTTTATGACGTCTTGATATTTAACCGGATGGGGAATTATAAATAAAATCTAGTGACGGTCACTGGTTTTTTAGAAATCCCAGGTGGAACACCCACCGCGCCGCCAGCCATAAGAGCAGCGCCGCGAGCTGGAGCCACACCGCCAGCGTCCCCCGCGCCGCCTCCCTGGGCGACGAGGGGAGGGAGTTCAAGCGCATGAAGAAAGAGATAAAAAATCCCAAGGCGGCGATCACCGGCAGGAAGCGCCATGACAGCTCCAGAGGAGCGAGAGGTCCATAGGGATCTTCCGGAGGCCCTACCGGGCGGCCCCCGAGGCGCCAGCCCAAAAGGGCAAGGGCCAGCGTGGCCAGAATCAACGCCAGCCCCCAAGCGACCGCCCCACGGCCCAGGCGCAACTGCGTCAGGTAAGCGCCGGCGGGCTCGTCCTCGTACTCGATTTCATCCTCGGGGCGGGGTTCTTCTGGCAATTGGTTTTCCATGATCTTAGCGCCTATCCCAGTAGACCATTCGGGCTTCGGCCGGCTGCAAGCGCGCCATTCGGCGTCGGGCCTCCTCGCCTTATTTCTC
>JACQVS010000093.1 GCA_016209605.1 Planctomycetota bacterium | reverse complement strand
GCCGCGTCAGCGCCGGCGGCGGCCTTTACATCGAGAAGGACGGCCGCGACATCCCCGACACCTTCCTCATGACCGCCGATTACCCGGACGAGTACACCATCTTCCTGGTCAGCACGCTGGCCAACGACACCCAGATCCCCGAGCGCATTTACGGGAAGCACGGAACGCGCGAGATCGGCGGTGACGTGACCATGCAGGCAAACGGCGACTTCGGCGAGGAGTTCAAGGCGAAAAACGAAGGGAAGACGGAATCGAAGATCGCCTCGAAAGCCGGCCGGGATATGGTCGGCAACTTCCTGAGCGCCCTCCGCGATGGCGCCGCGCTCCACTGCAACGCCGACCTGGGCTGCGCCGCCATGGTGGCGATCAAGCTGGCGGTGGAGTCGTACCGGCAGAGCAGGACGATGGTCTGGGATGCGCAGAAAGAAAAAATAACTAGATAGGCATTCTCGCCAAGGTGCTGCAATTATCATGGAGAGCGAAGGTTACGTCAAGAGCCAGGACCTGCGGCGCCGGGAATTGGGCTGGTTAAGGTCGTGGGGACTCAACCGGCGGTCCTGGCTTTGGTTTCAGGGGCGGTAGTTGGCATTGCCAAGAGGAATCGTCTGGACGCAAGCGTTACCGAATATTTCAGGGGGTGGTAGTTCCAGAACCGCCTTACCAGGTGGGTAAAAGGGTTGACCTCTTGGCGGTCAAGCACGCGGCGGTGGGACGCTCAGGCCTGCGGGTCATCGTCCCGGGGGATCGGGTCGATCAGGTCGAGTTCGACATCGATGCGACGGTCGATGGGCCGGGGTGAGGCGGTCGACCCGGCCCGCGCGGAGGGAGGTGGACCGCGGGGCTGGCTCGGGCGTTTCCACGGGGGATCCCAGAGAGCGAGGTGCCGGAGGATCCGTTCGATGACCTGCACCGGTTCTGGGGCAATGGCCGCGATGATCTTCATGGGCTTGCCGCAGGAGCGGCAGAGCTCGGGATTTTCGAGAAAGACCTTGGCGATGAGCTTGCCCCAGGAGCGCCGGCGGTTGCGGCTGAACTCGGAGTCCTCTGGGTGATCAGGGCCAGGAGCCGCGGTGGGACCCCGAGGAGCGGAGGTGCCCAGGAAGGGAAGTTGAGATGAGGAGGGTGGAGAGAGCTCGCGGGAGAGGGGAATCGCGGCGGCGGGAAGAGCCTCTGGGGGCGGTTGGTGGACGGGAGGATTCTGGATCCACCCAAGCTTTTTTCGCCAGGTGGTGGAGAGGGCCCCGTACAAGCGCAGGGTGACTTCGTACCGCAAAAGCACCTGGGGAACCAGGAGCGCCAGGAACTCGACCGGGGTCAGGAGCTGGTGGTCGAGGCCTCGGCGGGGGTGGGCCCTCGTCCCCCGGTAGTGAACCAGCCCGTCGTCGCGGTAGTGCAGCCTCCGGAGGCTCACGGCGGGTCGCTCCATGTAGGCGAGGAGTCCCTCGAGGCCCTTGCGGTCCTCGGCCGCAAATTTCCTTTCCCAATTTACCGAGAAACCGGAGTGTTCCCAGCTTTTGAACCTTTCGACGGTTTCCGGGAGAAGCTTTTCTCGCCGGAGCATCATCTGGAAGAACTTTTCGCGGAAGACGGCCTCGAGGCCGGAGAAGCCGACATCCTCCATGGGGAAGAAGACGCCGTCCTTTCGGAAAAGACCCAGGGAGACGACCGCGTGCGCGTGCGCGATCAGGAGGTCTCCGAAGGATTGGGGGGAGATGATCATGGCGGGGACAGCCTTCTTTTGGCGAGCGAG
The DNA here is from genome assembly GCA_016209605.1 of Planctomycetota bacterium. Taxonomy (GTDB): domain Bacteria; phylum Planctomycetota; class UBA8108; order UBA8108; family JACQVS01; genus JACQVS01. Next base: position 2,860 of record JACQVS010000093.1, on the reverse strand, counting down.
GAGCGGTGCCTGCGACCGCAGGAAGGCGCGGGTGGAGGCCTAGGCGACGCGGCAGAGCTCGCCGTAGAGCGAGCGGTCGAAGAGGAACGATTTCCTGAGAGCGATGGGGATGGTGAAGACGAGCTGCCGGTAGGGAACGAGGGGCAGGACTTCCTCGACCATACGCTCGGCCCATTCGATCGCACGGCGCTGTCCGCACGAGGGGCAGAGCCCGCGGCTGCGGCAGGAATACGGGACCAAACGCTCCGTCCGCTCCGGGCAATCCGGATTCACGCACCGCAAGCGCAGGAAGCCGAAATGCCAATCGCCGCAACGGAGGAAGCGTTCGAAAATTAAGCGGACTCGTGCCGGGAGGGGTCCATGGCTCTCTCGGAAGCGGCAGTCCCAGACGCGGAAGAGCTCCTCCAGGGAGTCGTTGACGATATCCTTGAGCGGGTTGCTTGCCGCCCGGGGCTGGTAACCTGGAGAGGTGGCTTGAGCACTGGAGGCCATCTTGAGGCCAAATGCCGACAGAGTCCAAGGTGCCTCGTTCCAGGGGAAGGGGGAGAAGCGACCGAGTAGGGAGCTTCGAGTGAGAGTGACGAGCGCAAAGCGAGTTACTCGAGGGAAGAAGAGAGGAAAGCTAAATGACAAAAACAGTTAATCAGTATGCCCAAGCTCTGGAGGAGCTTACCGGCGGGGAAGGATTTGCCGGTATTAGGCAAGACTCAGGAATATAAAGGAGGAGGAGGGTGAAGGAAATAAAAATTTGGACCGTTTATCTTTAGTCGCAATGCCCGTGAACGAAGCGAACTGAGGGCAGGGAATCTGCGGCGTAGGGGCGAGAAGAACAAGCCCGCAGTAAACATTTATCGGATGAAATCTGAAGTTCCTTTAATTCTTTTTTGAAAAACGGTCTGAGCGTGTAAATCAAGCAGGGAGAAGGGTTTTTAAAGATAAGAAAAGCCTCCCATGTGCCGAAAAAGTTTCTAGAGAAAAAAAACCACAGGGGAGGCCTGATGAAATTTATCGGAAGGATTTTCAAGGAACTGAAGGACTTTAACGGCAACTTCACCCTGGAAGCCTTGGCCAACCACTTTCAGCCCAGGATACCGGATGTTCTCAGAAAACACCAGAAAGACCGCCAGCGCCAGAGTAAACTCAGCCCGCTCCTCACCGTTTGGCTGATCCTCACACTGCCGCTGCGCCGGGAGCTGAATTACCACAATGTCCTTGCCTGGCTGCTCTCCGGGCTCCGTTTTCTGGGCGGAAAAATCCCGCGTCACCCTGTCCAAGATGGCGCCATCACCCACGCGCGCCAGCTGATCGGCACCGCCCTCTTCCGGGATCTCTTCGCGGCTTCCAGAGAGCTAGCTTGCCAGCCCATTCGGGATTTCCATGGCCTGACCTCGGTGGCCCTGGACGGCACCGGCTTGACCATGCCGGATACACCCTCTAACCTTGAGCGCTTTGGCAAGCCGGGCACCGCTCGAGGCCAAGCCGCCTTTCCTCAACTCCGCATGGTTGCCATAAGATGCTCGAGGTGCTCGGATCCATCCTCAACATCCTGACTTTCGCCATCGGCGCCCTGGGCGGCATCTCGCTCCTCGTCGGCGGCGTCGGCATCCTCACCATCATGACCATCGCCGTCGCCGACCGCACGGACGAGATCGGCCTGCTCCGGGCGCTAGGCGCCGAGCGCTCGAAGATCCTCTGGCTCTTCCTCGGCGAGGCGGCCACCCTGGCGGCGATCGGCGGTCTGGCCGGCCTGGCGCTGGGGATCGGCTCCTGTTACCTCATCACCACGGCGTTGCCGAACCTGCCGATGCAGCTCTCCTGGACTTACTCGGCCCTGGCCGAGACGCTGGCCATCGCCGTGGGCCTCGCCGCCGGCGTCCTCCCCGCCCGCCACGCCGCCCGCCTCGACGTCGTCGATGCGCTGCGCGCGGAGTGAAGCCCGGGAACCAGAGGGGGAGCGACGCTGTGACTCAAGGCTTTGAAAGAGATTGAGAAGACAAACGACTCAAGTTAAAATCATTGAGCCTTGAACATAACTCTGGTCATTCCGACTGTAAATCAGGGTGACTGGACTGATCTAAAGTGAAGAGAAGAGGATTTATGGTCATTGCCAGAAAAAGAGCCTTTCCCAAAGCGAAAAGTTTCGATGAAACTCCCCTCTTGCCTGGCCTATTTCCAGAGGAATTTCATCCAGAGATACTTTTACCTTTCAAATCCACTTACGCGACCCACCGAGGAGCCATCTATACCGCCGACGCCCTGGTAGCGATGAAGCTGATGCCCCAGCAATGTATTGACCTGCTTATTACCTCGCCGCCCTACGCCCTTCATTTTAAAAAGGAATACGGAAATGCCGAAAAAGAGGAATACGTCAACTGGTTCCGCCCCTTCGCTCAAGAAATCCATCGAGTCCTCAAACCGGAAGGCAGCTTCGTATTGAACATTGGAGGCAGCTACAATGCGGGACGACCTACACGATCCCTCTATCACTATCGAGTGTTGCTGATGCTATGCGACGAAATTGGATTTCACCTCGCTCAGGAGTGTTTTTGGTATAATCCAGCAAAACTCCCCAGCCCGGCAGAGTGGGTTAATGTACGGAGAATCCGGATAAAAGATTCAGTAGAGTATATCTGGTGGCTATCCAAAATTCCAGAACCCAAGGCGGACAACCGCAAGGTTCTCGAAGATTACAGCCCTGACATGGTTCGGCTTTTACGGAAAGGTTACAGGGCCAAAGAAAGGCCAAGCGGACACAAGATCACAAATAAATTCAAGGACCAGGGCGGATCGATTCCCTCCAACCTCATCGAGCGAGGAAACAACGAAAGCAATTCAGAATACATACGCCTTTGCGGTGAAT
>JACQVS010000097.1 GCA_016209605.1 Planctomycetota bacterium | reverse complement strand
TCTCGCTGCTTCTTTCCAGCCGGCAGGCAGCAGCGTCTCGATCACTCTCCATTCGTCGTTCGCTGGTGGTTTCATGGACACGAGGCTAACGCCTCGTGTCCCGGAAATCAAGTCCTTAGGTTAACGCGTATGCCCCCCTCCCCGGTGTACGATTCGTGGACCCGGCTCATCAAGCCCACGTCTTGACGGGCGCCCCCCGCGGCAGACTGCTGGAGGATCACGTTGGGATACCGGGCATGGAGGTTATCAAAGATCCGGTACAAGGCATCATAGTAGCGCCAGAAATTGTTCTCCATGAAGCCGTCTCGTGAAGTGGAAGGGCCTTCGCCGAGGTAGAGCCCGACGTACTCATGGGCATAAATGTCCAGTTTGCTCTGCTCGATCAATCGGGCCAGTTCCGTCTCCAGATAGGCGGCGACTTCCGGTTTGGTCAAGTCCAGTATGGTTTTCTGCGGCCCGAGGAACCAATCGGGGTGTTCCTTGAACACCCGGCTCCGGCTCCAGTCGCCCCGGCCGCTTTCCAATTCGCCGTACAAGCCAAAGAGCAATCTTTTCTCATGAGCATAATCCACCACCGGTTTCAGGCCATTCGGAAATCGCTCGGGTGAGGGAGTCCATTCACCATAACCGATCCACCAGCCGTGGCAGAGAATAATCGCTTCGGCCCCCAGCGCCGCGGCAATATCGATGTGTTTCAAGATGGTCTTCTCCTCAGGCGGGCCGGAGTCATACTGGACCAGATAAGCGCGTTGCTGACCTGCCGGGGACAGCAATACAGAGCGGCGCAGGTGTTCGTGCATAGCCTGCACCGCGACGTCAAGGTCTCCGGCTACTCGGCCCAGATGAACCGCCGGGGTGCTGATTGTCTGGCCGGGAGCGAGAACGCGCAGCGCATCCTTGGCCGCGGGCCCAATTTTGAATGACAGGCTGACGCCCCCGCCGGGAGAATCCTGGTCATGTTCAAATTCCATCCGCCAGTTGCCCGACCAGGCCAGATGGCCGATGAAGTACTCTCCTTCCGCCTCATTGCGGACGATAAAAAATGGATCATCGTAGGCGCCGCCCTTGACGCTCTCCACCACGGTCTTACCCGCGGGCAACGGTTTCCATTCAAAGCGTGCCAGGCCTTCCGGCTGCTGGGCCATTTTCACCATGCCCGGCTCCAGCGGCTGGTAACCCAAGGTGAACGGACTGCCCTGAATGGCCTGCCACTCCGATACGGTGGTCTTGTGAAGTCTAGGCCACACTCCTCCCGCCCAGGGATAGGCCGCCGTCAGGGCCCGGGGGCGGTCCGAGGTGTTGGTGATCTCCAACCAGCGGGTGAGGATGGGAGTGGGATCCAGAAGGGTGTGCACCCGTACCGTCAGGTTGGCAGAGGGATTGGCCAGCTCGACCACATGGTGCCGTGCTCCTCTCTCGGTTCTCGGCGCTTCCGCCGCCGAAATCCATTGCCAGCCCCCGGCTACCGCCGAACCTGCCTCCTGCCGGGGCTCTTCCTTGATTTGCAGCTCGAACGCCGGCTCGCCGAATCCGCCGTATCCGAAGTGCCCGTCACAGCTCCAATAACGGTTCAGCCAGCGGCCCTCGACAAGCGCTTCAACATAAATGTGCAGTCCAAAAGTAAAGCGGACCTCATGCTGCGGCGCCGGACCGATCACAATATCGGTCCAATCCCCACCCTCCGCGGGTGCATGTTCAACCTTATCTTGACCCGACAGATATGTCGAATTTGCCCCCAGAACTCCGGCTAGGAAAATTGCCCAAGTCTTCCCGTTAGGGGATTTCAAAAACGCGCCAAAGTGCATTTTTTTCGACATAATTTTAATTAAAACGGCGCATGGCACGCGCTTCGAATCATCCGAACTCGGCGTTTTCCAGCAGTTCTTTGAACGTTTTCAAAACATCGGCGGCGTCGGCCCCATCCAGCACGCGATGGTCCGCCGCCAGCGTCACCCACAGCGTCGGACGCGCCTCCAGCTTGCCATCCACCGCCACCGCCCGCTCGCGGATGCTTCCGGCGGCCAGGATCGCGGCCTGGGGCGGATTGATGATCGGGCTGAACACGTCGATGCCCCAGGCTCCCAGATTGGTCAGCGTGAACGTGCCGCCCTGAAGGTCCTCCAGCCCCAGTTGGCCGCCTTTGGCACGATGCTCGAGCTCGGCCCGGCGGCGCGCGATCTGCGCCGGGCTCAGCGTGTCGGCCTGGCGGATCACCGGGGCCACCAGCCCGTCCGGCGTGGCCATGGCCAGGTTGATGTTCACTTCCGGATTCATCCTTACTTCTCCATCTTGCCACCGGGCGTTGGCCAGGGGGTGCTTGGCCAGCGAGCGGCCTAGAAAATAAACGATCAGATCGGTGAACGAAAGCCGCAGGCCGGTTTCCTTTTCCACCTCCGGCAGCAGCAGCTTGCGCATTTCGGCCAGGCGGTCGGCTCGGGCCTCGATGGTAAGGTAGAAATGCGGGGCCGTCTGGAAGCTTTCGATCATGCGCCGGGCGGTGGCGCGCCGGACCGAGGTCCGCAGCTGCCTTTTGACGGTCGTCCCGGCCCCTGCCTTCCCGGCCTCAACCGCCTTCTGCACGTCCAGTTCCACGATCCTTCCGCCCGGACCGGTCCCGGTAATGGCCGAGAGGTCGATCCCATGTTCGCGGGCGAGCCGTTTGGCCGCCGGCGAGGCGGCCACCACGCCGCCTGGGGCGGCGCGGCGCGCCGGTTCGGCCGCCTGCGGGCCGGTTGAGGTCATGGAACCACCGCCCCCCCTCACCGCCACGGTTGCCGGTGGTGCCGCATTGACCGCAGGCACCTTGGACTCGTCCTCGGCCTCGCCCGCCGCGGTGACGATCGCCGCCACGCCGCCCACCAGGAGCTTGGTCCCCGGCCCCGCCACGATCCGGCGCAGCACGCCGCTGGCTGGCGACTCCACCTCCATGGTTACCTTGTCGGTCTCGACCTCGTAGAGGATTTCCCCCTCGCGGACCTCATCCCCTTCCTTCTTTTTCCAGGAGATGATGGTCCCCTCGTCCATGGTCAGGCCAAGCTTGGGCAGTCGAACTTCGATAGGCATGGTCGTCGTCCCTCACAGAACTCGATCAGGCGAGTTTTTTCACGGCGGCGATGATATCGCGCTCCTGCGGGAAAGCTTCCAGTTCCAGCTTCCGGCAGTAGGGGATGGGCGTGTCCTCGGTGGCCACGCGGGCCATCGGGGCGTCCAGGTAATCCAGCGCCTCATCCATGATCCGGGCCGCGACCTCCGCGGTGAAGCCGCCGGTGCGGCACCCTTCGTCCACGATGACCACGCGCTTGGTCTTCCGCACCGATTCCAGGACCGTGTCCAGGTCGAGCGGCTTCAGCGTCCGCGGGTCGACAATCTCCACGTCGATTCCCTCGGCCGCCAGTTTCTCCGCCGCCCCCAGCGCGAACACCGTCATGCGCGAGGTCGAGACGATGGTCACGTCCTTGCCCCGGCGCTTGATATCCGCTTTGCCGATCGGAACCAGGTGCTCGCCTTCGGGCACCGGGCCCTTCATGCCGTAAATCAGCTTGTTTTCGAAGAACAGAGTCGGGCTGTCGGCGCGGATGGCTGACTTGAGCAGGCCCTTGGCATCGGCCGGGGTCGAAGGCGCCATCACGATCACCCCCGGGAGATGCACGAACAGCATCCATAAGCTCTGCGAGTGCTGCGCGGCATTGCCGCGCCCAGCGCCGGCGTGCGTCCGCACCACGATCGGCATCTTGCACTTGCCGCCGAACATGTAGCTGGCCTTGGCGGCCTGGTTGATGATCTGGTCCATCGCCAGCAGCAGGAAGTCATTATACATCACTTCGACGACCGGGCGCAGGCCGGTCATCGCCGCCCCCACGCCGATGCCGACGAATCCGGCCTCGGCAATCGGCGTGTCCACGACACGCTCCTCGCCGAACTCCTGCAGCAGGCCCTCGGTCACCTTCATCGGGCCGCCAAAGCGGGCGATGTCTTCGCCGATGCAGAAGACGTTTGGGTCGCGGCGCATCTCCTCAAAAAGCGCCTCCTTGATCGCATCGCGGTAGGAAAGCTCCCTCACGGCCATGATTACTTTTTTCCTTTCAGCAGCAGGGTCTGGATTTCAGGGGTGGCGTAAACGTCGGTGAATAGCTCGTCCGTCTCGGGCTCGGGGCTGCTGAGGGCGAAATCGATCGCCTCCTGGATCGTCTTCTGCACTTTGGCCTCGATCTTCCAGAGGATTTCCTCCCCGGCGATCTCGTTCTTGAGGAGCCGCCGCCGGTAAGCGCTGACGGGCTCTTTCGTCCGGGCTTCCTCGGTCTCTTCCCTGGTCCGGTAGGTCAGCGGATCGCCTATGTAGTGCCCCTCGAGGCGATAGCAGGTGGCGACGATAAGCGCCGGGCCTTCGCCCCGGCGGGCCCGGTCCACCGCCTGCTTGACGGTCTTGTAGACCAGCAGCACGTCGTTGCCGTCGATCCTGTATCCTGGGAAGCCGTAAGGTTCGGCCCGTTTCTCCAGGTTCAGATGCGGGAAGGTCTTGACGCTGTGGGTGAACTCGGCGAAGCAGTTGTACTCGCTCAGGTAGATCACCGGCAGCTTCCACAGGCTGGCCATGTCGGCGCATTCATGGAAAATCCCCTGGTGCAGCGCACCGTCGCCGAAGAAGCACAGGCTCACGAAATCCAGTTTCTTGTACCTGGCCGTGAAGGCCGCGCCGGTGGCCACGCCGATGCCCCCGCCCACGATCCCGTTGGCTCCCAGGATCCCTCGGTCCAGGTCGGCGATGTGCATCGAGCCGCCCTTGCCTTTGCAGTAGCCTGTCCGCCGGCCCAGGATCTCCGCCAGCATCCGCTTGGGGTCCAGCCCCTTGGCCAGGCAGTGCCCGTGGCCGCGATGCGTGCTGGAGATGTAATCGCCCTGGCGCAGGGCGGAGCAGGCGCCCACGGCTACGGCCTCCTGCCCGACGTAAGAATGGACGGCCCCCTGGATCAGGTTCTGCTGGTACAGTTTGGCCGTTTCGGTGTCGAAGCGCTGGATCGTGTACATCTTCTCGTAGAACTCGACCAGCTGCTCGGTGGTGAGGTTTAGGTCACTGATTGCCTCGCCGTCCACGGCGTTGACCGATTTGCTCATTTCCGGTTCCTTCTGCCGGGGTTCCCCCCGCGATTTAGTTTTTCCGTGGTTTCTTCAGCACTCACAAAAGCTGATGGAATTACCTTACGGATGCACCAGCACACGGAAGTATTCCTGGCTGGTTTCTTTGATTTGCAGTCCCCGGTTGATTTCATCCAGCGCCACGTGGGCGGTGCCGGTCTCAAAATCCAACTTGCCGGCAGCGAGAATCCGCATCAACGTCTGGGCCTCGGAAATCTTGAAGTGGGTGATGGTCATCAAGCTGACTTCCTTGGTCAGGGCCAGGCCTCGGTCGGTGAAGGGGGCTAGGCTGATCTCAAACGGTTCCGTCACGGAGCCCACGTCGATCACCCGGCCTCCTTTGCGCAAACAGTCGATGGCTTGCAGCAGCGTCTGGGGCAAGCCGATGAATTCAATCGCGGCGTAGGCGCCGTAGCCATCCGTCAGTTCCTTTACCTTGGCTACCGGGTTCTCCCGGCGCGAATTGATCACGTGATCCGCGCCGAATTGTCTGGCGATTTCCAGCTTACCGTCCGCGATATCGACCATGATGGTCGTGATGCCTTTCATTTTCAGCAGTTGCAAGGCCTGGGTGCCCAGACAGCCGGCGCCGAAGAGCACGACCGTATCTCCTAGAATCGCCTCGGCCATGTTGATGGCGTGAAAAGCGGTGCCGGTGGGACCGGCCATGATCGCCCCGGCCTCGAGGGGGACGTTATCGGGGATCTTGAAAAGCTGGCGCGGCGATGCGACGGCATACTCTGCGTAACAGCCGTCGCGGGCGATACCCAATCCCAGAGGAATGGCATCGCAGAGGTTATCCCGGCCCGTGCGGCAGTAATAACACTGCCCGCAGCCGACGGCCACCACAGCGACAGGATCGCCGGCCTTCAACTCCGTATCCACGTCGCTTCCGATTTCGGCGATGATGCCAGCGGGTTCATGGCCGAGGATCATCGGGCTTAAAGGGACCTTGATCTGGCCGTGATGGCGCTGGACGTCGCCGCGGCAGATGCCGCAGGCCTTGATGTTCACCAGCACCTCGTTCGGACCCGCTTTCGGTTCGGGGACCTGTTCCACTTTCAAGGGGGCATCCGGTTTGTAAAAACGTGCTGCTTTCATGCGTCGTACCTCTGGTAGTGCGTTTCATTCTTTTATGGCGACGATGCGGACGGGGCAGCCGTCGCCGTGGACCAGCTTGAGCGGAAAGGCGGCGAGGATGACGCGCTGCCCGGTCACTTCGGCGATCTGGCCTCCGACCTGCTCCAGGATCAGGATCTGGCGGCTGAGGAACTGATGGTGCGCATAGAACGGGGGAAATTTGGTCCGATCGATTTTTTCCCTGAAGATATCCGGGCGGAACTGGAGGATATTATCGTGCATGGAGAAAATATGCTCCGGGCTGATGGTGTCGCAGCCGATCATCTTGATTTTCTTTTGCACCAGCCAATCCACCGCCTCGGTTCCCAGGCCCGGGTACTTGTAGGCGTAGCGGTCCTCGTCCTTGCCCCAATATTTGTGAAAGCCCGTGTTGATGATGACGATGTCGTTTTTCTGGATAGCCGGTCGAGCCTGCTCCAGATCGGCTGCGGTAATCACTTCCCAGTCCTGCTTGGGTATCGCCACGATGACCCCGGTGCCGTAAACCCACTCCAGGGGGATGTCGCTGAGGTCCGCGGGATAGGCGAAATGGAACGGGGCGTCCAGGTGGGTGCCGAAATGCAAGGACGTGCTGATTCGCTGGGTGTTGCTGCCGGCCCGGACCATGGTGTTTTCATAGCTCAGCTGCGGCGGCACCATATCCGCAAACTTCTGAGCCGTATGACCGAGCGGCTCGGTCAGATCGTAGAGCGTGGTCACCGCCATCCTCCCGGCCCATACGCTCGGTGCTCTTGGCGAGCGATCCCGCCGCCTCCGGTCATCCCTTGCAGATCCGTCATCAGCACCTCAGGACAACTTTTCAAAAGAGTTTTTACAGCCTGTACTTGATGTAGGCCACCTTGTGTTCGGTGAAGAATTCGATTCCGGTGTGGCCCGACTCGGGGATGCCGAATCCGCTCATCTTCACCCCCGCCAGGCTGAACTGCGGCTCGCGGGCGGCGGTGTGCAGGTTGACATGGGCCAGACCCACGTCGGCCTTTTCAATGAACGTCAACGCCTTTTCCATGTCGTTGGTGTAAATGGAGGAGGAAAGCCCGTACTTCACGTTGTTCATCACTTCGATAGCTTCGTCGAAGTCATTGACGGGCATGACCGAGATGATCGGGCCGAAAACTTCTTCCTGGGCGATGAACATCTCGGAACGGACATCAGCAAGGACCGTCGGCTCGATGAAACAACCCTTGTCAAGGCCGTTGCCGGTGAGGCGATTACCGCCGCTGGCCAGGCGGGCTCCTTCCCTCTTGGCCTTTTCCAACCCGGCCAGGATGTCCTTCATCTGCTGCTCGCCGCAGACCGGTCCCATGGTGGTCTTGGGGTCGCTGCCGACCCCGACGACCATCTTTTTGACGCGGCGAACCATCAGGTCGAGCAGCTGATCGTACACCTTTTTCTCGACGATCACGCGGCTGGTGGATGTGCACAGCTGGCCCGAGCAGAGATAGCCGACCAGGCAGATGGCCTCGACGGCCTTTTCCAGGTTGGCATCGGCCAGGACCACGGTGGCGTTCTTGCCGCCCATCTCCAGCTGCGTGCGGGTCATGGTGGCGCCGGCCTTGGCATTGATCGCGGTTCCCACTTCGGTGGACCCGGTGAAGCTGATGGCCTTGACCGCGGGATTGGTCACCAGTTCCTCACCGGCGACGCTGCCGGATCCGGTGACGAAATTGACCACGCCCGGCGGCAGCCCCGCTTCTTCGAACAGCTTGACAAGGGCCGCGCTGGCGCCGGGGGTAAGTTGCGCCGGTTTCAACACGCCGGTGCACCCGGCGATCAACGCGGGAAACATCTTGCGCGAGGCCACGTTAAAAGGAAAATTCCACGGCGTGATGATCCCGGCCACGCCCAAAGGCCGGCGAATGGCGAAGGCGAGCATCCCGTCCTGGCTGACCGGACGGCTCTCGTGCGGACCCACCACGCGGAGACCTTCGGCGATGTGATGGTGCGCCTCGTTGATGGCGGCGTTGACCTCGCCCCTGGCTTCGGCCAGGATTTTCCCGTTCTCCAGGGTGATCAGAGAGGCAATCTCCTCCCCACGATCGCTCATGATCTGCACGGCCTTTTTAAGGTATTCGGCGCGTTTGAAGACGTTCAGGCGGCTCCAGGACTCGAATGCATTCTGAGCGGCGTCGATCGCCGCCCGGGTGTCTTTGACCGTGGATTTGGGCCAGGTCCCCGTCACCCGGGTCAAGTCAGCCGGGTTGCGATGCAAGTAGACCTGCCCGCTTTCTGAATCGCCCCATTTACCGTCAATGAAAATTTTGTTCATCTCGGGAACACCTCGGCTTAGACCACGGGATTTATGATTAAACGTTTTATCAAAAACCTTCGGCAGTGGTCAAGAAGAAAATATGAAGAAAACATGAAGAAAAGAATGGTCCTTACCATTTTTATGCTGGACTGTTTCGGCGGTTTTTGATAAAACCTTTTTTCAAGCACGGCGAGGCCGTTCGGATTTGGACATGAAGGGCCTGGAAGCTCCATGGCTGAAGGTAATATGTTCGACTTGGGGAGCGGTTCGCTCAACCAGAAGATGTGGAATGCGAAGATCGGCTCCTACCTGCTCTACCACGAGCCGGAGACGGGCAAGAGGTCAGAAGAGATCATGTCCAACCAGCTGGACGGGGACTTCGCCAGCTTCGTGAAGGGGCTGGAGCCGGTCTTCCCGCGCGATCGGGCCCTGACGGTTCTGGATACGGTGAAGCGGACATGTATCGTGGACGTGGGGGCCGTGGGCGTTGCTACCCCCGAGGGCCAGCCGCAACTCACCGCTTACGGCACCTTCCCGCCGGAGATCATCATGCTGGGGATTACCTACATGCATTATGGCCAGCGAGAGACCGGGACGCTGAAGGGGTCGGTTCTGATGAGGGACGGGCTTCGTATAGCCCTTTCCGCCAATCCCCGCTCCGAACTTCTGATATTCGAGGCGAAATAAAACCTTCCGGAGATTTTTTTTGGCAACGATAACGCTGACGGACCTAGCCAAGAAAGCCAGGGTTTCCCTGGCTACGGCCTCGCGGGTGCTCAGCGGTGGGCCGATCCGCTGTAGTGAAAGGACGCGACAACGGATCCTGCGAACTGCCCGCCAACTGAATTACGTACCGAACTTCTCCGCTCGCACCCTGCGGACCGGCAAGTCCTACAACATCGCGGTGATCGCCTACGACATTACCGACGCCTTCGCCGTGGAATGCGTGCGGACCATGGAGGCGTACCTGGAAGAAACGCCCTACCGCGCGACCTGGATCAGCTGTGCCAACAAGACCAGGAGCCGGGACGGCCGGCAAATGCTGCAGGAGTTGGCCCTGTCGATTGACGGCATGATCGTGATCGCGGCGGAGAATTACCTCTCTGACACCGACCTGCTGCGATTCTGGGCGGCGGAGAAAAAGCCGATCGTCACGGTGATTCGCCGCTTGCGAGGTGACCTGATTCCCAGTGTGCGGATGAACAACGATATCGGGATGCGGCGGTTATTGGATCATCTGATCGAGCTGGGGCATCGACGGATTGCCCTGACCTATAACAGATACATGCACCCTTCGGCCTCCCAGCGGTACCGGACCTACCGGAAGTACGTTGCGGAACATGATCTTCCCGATGAGAAAGCGCTGCAGCTCCCCGTGGATATCACCATGGAGGACGGTTATCGGGCCGGTGAGCTGATGCTGAAAACTAAAAAGCTGCCGACCGCCGTGGTCGCCTTTAACGATCTGGGTGCCTTCGGGATCATTCAGGCATTTGGCGAGGAGGGTGTAAGGGTTCCGCAGGAGGTTTCGGTGGCCGGATTCGATGACATCCGCATGGCCCGGTTTTACAATCCCAGCTTGACCAGCGTGGCGGCGGATTACGAAAAGATGGCGAAGCTGGCCCTGGACACCCTGCTTGCCATGATCGATCGGCCGGATGAGTCAGCCGGCCTGGCCGCGGATATAATCATCCAGCCGAAGCTGGTCCTCCGCAACAGTACCGGGCGAGCGAGGGTGTAGATGCGAGCCGCCGCGTCGAAAGCTGCCGCGGCAAATGATCCTGGCCGTTTTCAGCCACCCCTGGGAATATCAGTCTTGCTTAAACAACAAAACCTCGGAAGCCATCACCGCTTCCAAGCGAAGGAGTATACCTTCCTGGGTGAGCCGCCAGCCATCGACGACGACCGCGTCGCCGGTGCTGTCGAAGGTTACCCGGTATTTTTTGTCTCGGGCCAGACCGCGGGGACGAAACAGGAACGTGTCGGACTGGCTTGGGGACAGGTGGACGATGGTGGCCCAGGCCTTTGAACGGTCGGGAGAAGCGAACTCCATGACGAACCACTCGGGGAAGTCGTTGCGCATGGAATTGGGTGCATGGTGATAGACCCGGCAAGTGGGCAGAAGCGGTCGGATGAACTTTTTATAAATATCGGCATAGTGCAGGCAGCGCTCGCGAAGGCGGGGCGAGAGCTGCTCGACCGTGGGGGCAAGGGCGGTGACGATCTGAGGAGTGGACAAGGTGTACTGGGCGCGCAGGTAGGTGTCGAGATGGCCCAGCTCCATGGCGGTGGTTATGCCGATGACCAGAATCTCCGGCGGCAAACACAGGGTCTTGCCGCTGAAAAAGCGAAGCATGGCTTCGGTAGGACCTTCGGAGGTGTAGGATTCATCGAACCTGCCGATGGCAGCCAGGTCTTCTCGGGTGCCGCCATTAGCGCACTGTTGCCAGATGACGTCGGGGAACTTGCCGCGGAGATTTTCCCAGACCCGATTCCAGTTATCATAATACCGCCAGTAATCGTTTTCGAGAAAGCCAGCGCGGGCCGTGGACATCCATTCGTAGGTGAAGACTTCGCCTTTCTCGTTGGGGATGGGAATGAACTCGTTGCGATAGAGGTCGGGTTTGTAGTCCTTGACTACACGGGTCAGTTCGTCTTCCATGTAGGCGGCCACTTCCAGCCGCTCCAGACGCATGATATTCTTGTCGCCGAACCAGTCCCGATGCTCGCGATTTATCCGGCTCCTGCTCCAGTTGTTACGGCCGCCTTCCACCTCCGTTTGCAGGCCCAGCAGCAGGCCCTTTTGGTGGGCGTACTCCACCAGGGGCGCCAGGCCGTTGGGGAACCGGCTCGGCGAGGGGACCCAGTCACCGTAATTGTCGTACCATGGGCAATCCACCAGGAAAAGTTCGCACCCGGTTTCGGCGGCCACATCGATGCACTTGCGCAGGTTGACCTCATTGAAGTCCGCGTCGGTGAAGTAGCCCTGGTCGCCGGGAGTGTTGAGTTGGATCAGATGGGCGCGCTTGGGGTTCCGGGGGGGGACCACGAAGCGGCGAACATGGTCGTGCATCGCCTGTACCGCCGCGTCGAGATCGCCTTCCAGGTGGCCCAGGTGCACGGCGGGGGTGACGGCGGTTTCGCCGGGAACGATCACCCGCAGGGCGTCCTTGGCCGACGGGCCGAACCTGAAGGAAAGGCCGGTCCGCGGCTTCGCGCCGTCGGGTTCATGCTCAAACGCAATTCGATAATTGGCCGACCAGGCCAGGTGGCCAATAAAGTATGTCCCCTCGGCGTCGTTGCGGACGATGAAAAAAGGATCGTCGTAACCGTTGCCCTGAACGCTTTCGACCACGGTCATGCCGGCAGGGAGGGTCTTCCATATGAAGGTATACCATGGCATGGAGGAGGCCATAACGAAGGGCCGGGGTATGGGCCAAAGCCTTCCCGCCCAGGGGGCAAGGCCAGTAAGGGCCAGCGGTTTATCGCCCGCGTTGGTGATTTCCAGCCAGCGAACCAGGACGGGCGTGCCATCGATGAGGGTATGCACCTTGACCTTCAGCGGGCGGGTCGTGTTGGCCAGTTCGACGATAAAATGGCGGGCGCCGCGGTCGGTCTTCGGCGCTTCCGCGGCGGAGACCCATTGCCAGCCGGCGGACAGCAACGTGCCGGCGGGAACGACCGGGTCATCCTTGATTTCAATTTTGAAAGCGGACTCCGCGTAGCGCCAGTAAGGGAAGTTGACGCGGCCGTTGGCGGCCCAGTAACGTCCGGCCCATTGGCTATTGACCAGTCCCTCCACGTAAACCGTGTTGCCGCTGTGGAATCGCACCTCATGGTCGGGAGTTTCGCTCACGGCGATGTCGGTGAAGTCCAGGGAAGCCCCCTGGCACGGCAACGTACGAACAAGAGCGATGCAGGTAATGACCGCGCACAACAGATGCTTCGCGTTGATCATGGCAAACCTCGCTGGCTGAGGGTTAAAGGAGTTATCGTCTGTCTACTGGGCTTCGAAGAGCAAGTTTGTGGCTAGTCATCTCAAACCAAGATCCGCACAATTTAAAAGATCAAACTACTTTTAAGCAATAGAAAAAATACTTTGATTGCTAATAGTTTTCTCGGGCTTGCATTCTCCTGCCGCTTTCGGTAAATTGCCTGCGGTCTCGATGCCCTGAGCGGGTATACCGCTGGCGCGGAGCTGGTGCTGGATGGCGGCCTGCAATTGCGGACCCTCGACATCCTCTCAGAGGAAGGTCTCAAACATTTGAACTTGGAAGACTGCAATGATCCTGGTCATTCGCCGTGATCGATCCTACCCGAAGCTTCTGGAGCCCCTGGCGTTTATTTTGACCGCTTGCTGCTGGTGCTTTTCAGGCTGCGACAGCGGATCGGCGGGCGTCGCGAAGAAGCCCCGTTTCGCCTTCATCATCAACGTCTCCGGGCGCTTCTGGGACATCGCCCACGCTGGCTGTTTGAACGCGGGGGAAGAGGAGGGCGTGGAGGTGGAGTTCCACGTGCCGGGTGAAAGCACGGCGGCGCAGCAGAAGCAAATGGTCGAGGCGCTGGTCTCCAAAGGGATCCAGGGCATCGCCATCACGCCGCTCAATCCCGAGAGCATGGGAAGGGTGCTCGATGAGGCGGCTCAATACATGCCGCTCCTCTGCATGGATTCCGATGCCCCGAACTCGCAGCGCCTCTGCTACATCGGTACGGACAACATCGCGCTCGGAAGAGCCATGGGCGAGGCAATGAAACGAGCCCTGCCGGATGGAGGGGAGGTGGCGATTTTCGTCGGCCAGCTGGATGTCGGCAATGCGAGGGAGCGGCAGCAAGGCGTTCTCGAAGCGCTCAGGGGAAGCCATTTGAAAATGCTGAAGACGTTCACGGATCAAGCCGACCGCCCGACCGCCAAGGCCAATGTCATCGACGCGCTGTCGAAGTACCCCAACCTTAAAGGTATCATCGGTCTTTGGGGGTATAACGCGCCAGCCGCCGCCAAGGCCTTGGAGGACAATCCCGGCAAGGAGGTCAAGATCGTGGGTTGCGATGAGGACATCGAGACGCTCGACGGGATCAGGGCGGGAAAGATTTTTTGCAGCATCGCCCAGCAGCCGTACGAGTTCGGCTACCGGTCAATCAAGATACTGGCCAGGCTGAATCGCAAGGAGGCCGTGGACATACCTGAAAACAAGCTGATTTTTGTCCCTATCTTGGAGATCAACAGGGACAACGTCGACGCCATGGAGAAGGCGATCAATGAAAAATTGGCTCTCCGGCAGAAGCTGCTTTCCAAGTCATAATGGCTCGCAAAGACTTTGGCCGCATTGGTGAGATGCGGACACTGCTCGCGGAAAAATTCTTGACTGCGCTCTCAGCCATATATAAGATCTTTGGTTAATCAACAATTGCATTTGATGAATTAAATGCAATTGTTATTAAGAGTCTGGAGTTCGGCCCTTTACGAAACGAAAGGATACGCCTGCATGAGCGTGCAGCTCGTCAAACAAATCGGCCGCATCGGCCGTGAGGTCATTCTGGAGCTTCCCCCTGACCAGGAAGAGCTGGCGATGGATATTCATAATCATGCCGTCGTGTTCGACCTTCATTTGCATGGGGTCGTCCTCCCCGAACATGAGGAGGACTATGATGCCTGGCTGGAGGCTCACCGCTTCCCATTCGCCTACGAAGGCCTCAAGCACGCGGGCGTCAACGCGTTTATTGATGGGTTCGCCTCGATGGCCCATACCTGGAGGCTTGAGGATGCCGTCAAGGAAATTGGCTTGCGCTGGTGCGACATGGACCGCCAACCTGGCGTGATCAGCGCCAAAAAAGCCGAGGACGTCATCCGCGCCAAGCGCGAAGCTAAGATCGCCGTTTTCATGACCATCGAGAGCAGCGAACAGATCGGCAACGACCTCGACAATATAGACCTGCTTTACGGCCTGGGCGTGCGCTCGATGGGCCTGACCTACAACAAGCGCAATCTGGTGTGCGACGGCCGGACCGAGCGCACCGATTGCGGCCTGAGCGATTTCGGCATCTCGGTTATCGAGCGGATGAACGAGCTGGGCATGATCGTCGACGCCACCCACGCAGGCGTCAAGGCCACCATCGAGGCCGCCCAGTTCTCAAAAGCCCCCATTATCGTCAGCCACACCGGCGCCTTCGGGGTGTTCAAGACCAAGCGTATGGCCACTGATGAAGAGCTCAAGGCGGTGGCTTCCACGGGGGGCCTGATCGGCATCCACAGTGGCGTCAATGTGCTGAGCGATGCCAAGGTCCAGACCGTCGAGGTGATGGTGGATCACATCGACTACTGCGTGAACCTGATCGGCATCGACCACGTTTGCATAGGCAGCGACAACTATTTTGGCGACAAGAACGCGATGCACGAGCACTCCATCAAGAAGCACGCCGCCGACGGCCTTCAGAAGTACCTCAGCTTCAATGCTCCCTACATGAAAGGGATCGAAAACCCCAGCGAGTGGAAGAACATCACGCGCGTGTTGATCACGCGCGGCTACAAGCGCGAGTCGATTGAGAAGCTGATCGGGGGCAACGCTCTGCGGCTCGTCAAGGAAATGCTGGGCTGAGATAATGGCGGGAACGAACAAGCTCAAGGGGATCCTGAGCGTTGGGCAGGTAACTTTCGGATTCGTGATGCACACGGCCACGCCGGCCTTTGTCGAGATCGGCGGGCGGGCCGGATTTGACTTTGTGTTGATCGATACCGAGCACGGCCTGTATGACCTGGGCTCCGCGGGGGATCTGATCCGGGCGGCCCGTGGGGTGGATCTGACGGCGCTTGTTCGCGTTCTGAAAAACGAGCCTGAACTGATCATGAAGGCGCTCGACCTGGGAGGCCAGGGCGTGATCGTACCCCATGTGGGCAGTCGCGATGACGCGCTGCTGGCGGTCGAGGCGGCTCACTTGGGGCCTGGCGGGCGGCGGGGGGCCTGTCCCCTGGTGGCGGCGGCTGATTTCGGGCTAGTGAACTGGCGCCAATTCCAGCGGCAATCCAATGAGAATACGCTGGTCATCCCCTTGATCGAAGACCTGGAAGGGACCGAGCGGATCGACGAGATCCTCTCGGTCCCGGGCATCGACATCATCTTCATTGGACCGTTCGATATGTCGGTTTCCGGTGGGTTTGAGGGCGACATGAAGCACCCCGAGGTCATGAAAGGCCTGGACCGGGTGCTGGCGGCCTGTCAAAAACGCGGCGTGCCGGTGATGATGTCCATGACCGGCGGGGAGGATCCCGGCCCATGGATCCAAAAAGGGGTCCGTGCCATCATGCAGCGCGCCGATAGCGCGGTCTTCGCGAGCGCCTGCCGTCAATTTTTGAATTCCGTATCCCGTTGGAAAATCAACGCCGTGGGGGACAAGGCATGAAGGGTCGGTGCTTTATGCCTAAAAGAGGAATTGCTATTTCCCTCGCTGTAATCGGCTCCGCCGCTCTATTATTGCTGATCCTCTGGCGGTTTCAGGGCGGCACCCTGCCGGGCACTCCGTCGCCGGGGTTTGAGGAGGCCGCATGCTCTATCATGGATCTGCCCGCCCTCCGCCTGCAACCGGGGGGGATCCGAAAAATCCTCTCTGAGCATCTCGCCAAGGTCGATCCGCTCAAGGACGGCTGGAATACCGAGCATTTCAGCGAGGCCGCCAAGGACCAGCTCAAAAAATTGGGCCATTTCTTGACGCGGGCTGGTGATAGCGATCCCCAAGCCGCGGCGGCGGTGATTGCGCCCGGTTTCTCCTGCGAGCCGCTCCGCCCCGCCGATGTTCACGAGGTTTTCAGCGATGGGGCGTTTGCCGTTTTCCGCGCCGATCCGCGCTCTTCTCATCCCACGCCGCAGTTAGGAGGCCCGCACCGAGGACTGGCCGGCCTCGTGGACACCTTGCGCTCTTGGTGCGAAGGCGGGGGGGAAGGCATGGCCAAAATCCAACCGGTGCAGGTGGATTTCAAGATTTTCCAGGTACACGAGTCCGGCCCGGAGGTGTCGACTACCGTCTTCGTGGAGCTCAGCGGCGCCATGGATCGCGGCCACTTCCAAAAAAACGCCACCTGGCATTGCCTGTGGAAGCGGCCGGAAAACGACGAGCCGCCCAGGTTGGAATGGATCGACGTGGCCGATTATGAAGAAGTGGTCTACCGCGGTCCTGGCGGCGAAGCCGCTTGCAGCACACTTTTCGCCGATTGCACCGAGTCTGCACTGGCGAAAAATCCGTGCTTCAAGGAGCAGATCCTCCTTGGCCAAAGCTACTGGGTGCGCCGCCTGGAGGCGAAACTGGGGATCGATGTCACCGGACACAGCGGACTGGCGGTGGGGGATGCCGATGGAGATGGCCTGGACGATGTCCTTCTCTGCCAGCCAGGAGGCCTTCCCAATCGGCTCTTCTTGCACCAGCCCGACGGCACGCTGATCGATGCCTCGGCGGCGGCCGGCGTCGATTGGCTCGACCACACCCGAAGCGCCCTGTTCGTGGATCTGGACAACGATGGGGACCAGGACCTGGCCATCGCATTCGCCAATTTGCTCCTCGTCATGTCTAACGACGGAAGCGGCCATTTCGCCAAGGAAGCGGTGCTCGCCGCTGAAGGCGCGCACTCCCTCGCCGCCGCAGACTACGATCAAGATGGGAAGCTGGATCTCTACGTCACCTGCTATCCCAACCTTTCGCCCGTACCCTACCACGATGCCAACAACGGCCTCCCGAATTTACTATACCGCAATCGTGGAAACTGGATGTTCAACGAGGTGACGAGGGAAAAGGGGCTCGACCAGAACAACCGCCGCTTCAGCTTCGCCGCCGCCTGGGAGGATTACGACAACGACGGCGACCTCGACCTCTACGTCGCCAACGATTACGGCCGCAACAACCTTTACCGCAACGACGGCGGGCGTTTCACCGATGTTGCGGCGGCAGCGGGAGTCGAGGACATCGCCGCCGGCATGGGAGTGGCTTGGGCCGATTTCAATCACGATGGGTTCATGGACTTGCACGTCAGCAACATGTTCTCCACGGCGGGCAACCGCATCGCCTATCAGCGCCGTTTCAAGGACTCCGCGCCCGAGCAAGCCAAATCGATCTTCCAGCGCCACGCTCGCGGCGATTCCCTCTTCGCCAACCTCGGCGACGGAACCTTTGCGGATGTCAGCCTGGAGGCCGCCATCACCATGGGCCGCTGGGCCTGGGACGCCAAGTTCGCCGACCTCAACAACGATTCGTGGGAGGACCTGCTCGTCGCCAACGGCTACATCACCAACGAGGATCCCGGGGACTTGTGAAGCTTCTTCTGGCGACAGGTCGTGTCGCGCTCCCCCTTGGAGGCCGTGGACGCCTCCTCCAGCGAGGAGTACCGCAAAGCGTGGACCGCCCTCATGGCCCTGGTAGACCAAGGCGGATCCTTCAGCGGCCACGAGCGCAACTGCGCCTTCCTCAACATCGCCGGCAAGCGCTTCGCGAACGCCTCCGCGGCCGCCGGCTTCGACCTCACGGACGATGCCCGCAGCATCGGCCTCGTCGATTGGAATTTCGATGGCAAGGTAGACTTGTGGATCGCCAATCGAACCGCTCCCCGCCTGCGCCTGCTCATCAACAACGGTCCAGCAAAAAACCACTTCCTCGCCGTGCATTTGCGGGGAAAAATCTGCAATCGCGACGCCATCGGCGCTCGCGTCGAGCTCCACCTCGAGGGCGAGCCACCGCTCAAGCTTTTGAGGACGTTGCACGCGGGTAATGGCTTCCTCTCCCAGTCCAGCAAGTGGCTGTTTTTCGGCCTGGGCCCGCGTCAAGCCATCCAGAAACTGGTGGTGCGCTGGCCGGGCTGCCGGATGGAGGAGTTCCAGGGCCTGCGCGCCGACCAGCATTATCTCATCACCCAAGGGGATCCCCGCGTCGAAGTCTCCGCCGCACCCGCCGCCGCTGCCAGGCTGAAGCCGGCTGAGCTGCCGCCGCCGGAGGCGAGCGAGCCCAGGCGCATTCCCCTGACGCTGCGGATGCCCATGCCGTCCCTGCGATTCCGGGACTTCGATGGGAAGCCGGCCTCGCGGCTCTTCCCCGCCCCTCGTCCGCTTCTCGTCAACTTCTGGGCCTCCTGGTGCGGCGCCTGCTCCAAGGAACTGAAAGAATTCGCCGATCAAGAAAGCCTGCTGCGCGCCGGCGGCATCGAGATCCTGGCCCTGAGCGCCGACGGTTTGAGCGGTGACCGCTCGAGCGCCCCGGCGGCGTCGCAAAATTTTATCCGCGGCCTCAAGTTCCCCTTTTCCGGAGGATTCGCCACCCCCGAGCTCATGGAAAGTCTGGAAATTCTTTACTCCACCATCCTCCACGACCAGCGGCCTTTTCCGGTGCCGATGAGCTTTCTAGTCGATTCGAGCGGCTGGATCACGGCCGTTTATCGAGGAACGGTGACCGCCGAGCAGCTCTTGAGCGACGCCAGGCTTTGCGCCGCCCTTCCCCTAGAATCGGCCCAGAAGTCGCTGCCCTTCCCCGGGCGCTGGCATGAACTCCCCCTCCAGCCGACGGTGGCCGGCGGAAATCTCGGCTGGGTCGCCACCGCCTTCGAGCTCGCAGGCTTCAAGGATGAGGCCCTCCTTTACTGGAAAGGCTATTTGTCCTACTCCGACAAGGTTCCCCGCCCGGCCGGCGCCAAGGAGGGGGCTCAGTGGGACCAGGAGCTGGCGCGCATTTTGAGCCAGGAGACGGCCCGAATTCTCCACCAGGCGGGAAGGACGGAAGAGGCCATTGCGGCCCTGCGCCAGGCGCTGCGCCTCAAGCCCGACCTCTCCCCGGCGCGGTTCAATCTCGCCTCCCTCCTGGAAAGGATGAACCATGCCGGAGCCGCCCTAGCCGAGTTCCGGGCGCTCTTTCAGGATCCGCTGGCGGGGCTTGCGGCCATGACCCGCGCCGCCATGCTGCTGGCTGCTTCACCGGATCCCGGCATCCGCAACGGCGAAGAGGCCGTGCAAATCGCCCAGCGCGCCTGCCAGCTCTCCGGATACCGGGATCCTGAAAGCCTCGACGCATTGGCCGCCGCCTACGCCGAAAGCGGGCGTTTCGATGAGGCCCTCATTACAGTTCAAAAAGCCCTCGGGCTCGCCGCCTCCGCCAACCCCGCCGCTCTCGCCGGCCAGATCGAGGAGCGGCGGCGGTTGTACCAGAGCCGCCAGCCCTTCCGTATGCCCGCAGGCTCAAGATGAATCCGCTGATCATCACCCCAGGGCTCATTATTTCTTCGCTGCCGCGTGAAGGATTCGCTCTACCAGGCCGCCGGGCTGGCAAGGGCTGGCAACATCCTTACCCTGGATAGCCGCGGGGGCATTCGTTCAGGCCAAACAGGCCGTCTTCCTCCGTTACCCACGCCAAAGCCGGCTCCTGCCGCTGGGCCCAGAAGCCATCTTCCGTGGTGCAGTACAGGATGTTAATGAGCGAATCGCGCAGCCAGACCGGCAGCTTGGTATCCTTATAGACCACTTCCTGCCAGGCCAGGGTGCGCTGGAGCAGGCCCTTATGGTGTTGGGACAGATACTCGCCCGCTGCTTCGGAGCTGGTATAGTGTTTAGCGTACATGTGGCGAAAGACATTACCGTCTTCGGCCCACTTGTAGCCGCCGCCTTTCCACGTGGGGGCAAACCAGGTGAGGGCAAAACGCACGATTTCCTCTTTCCCGGTCCCCAGGGAAAAATCCACCGCCAACGACGAACCAGGGGCGGCCTCTTTCGTCGCCGGCAGGGCCTGGGCGATATTGGCCCAGGCGGCGCCGTCGGCGCCAAGCTCGCCGCCAGCACGCAATTTCTGCTCCCCGATGATACCCAGGGCGTAGGAGGCGAGTTTGCCTTCCACGCGGACTGCCTTGAATGCCCCTCTGAGTTCCGCGCGGGGGAAGGTTTCACAGCCAGCCTCCTTCGCGGTGAGACCGGGGAAGCTAAAGGCAATGGTCCCTTCCTGCCTGGCAGCGCTGGTATTGCGCAGATGGACCTCGAAGATGATGCCGGGAACCATCGAATCAACCACGTCGCCCGGCAGGAACGGCGTCCAGGCGCGCGCGCCCACGCTCACCGGCGCTGCCGTGATAAATTCCACGTCGGCCACCGGGTAGTGGCCCCAGTAACGGATTTCCAGGGCCGTCTCCACCCCCTCCAACTTCAGGTCGGTGATCACCGGCTCCACCGGTTTCTGCGTCCCGCCCTCGCCCTGCTTGACCTGCTTGTCACAGAGCACCCAGGTCTTGCCCCCCACGCTTAAGGTCCCATTCTGGGATGGGTGAATTCCCCCGCCTTAAGGCCTGATCATTACCCAGATCTCCTGCGGCTTCGCCGCTCCTCAGCGAGGGTTGAAGCCCTGGTCAGCTACTCGCCGGCCGAAGAGCGCGGTGAAATCCCCCACTATTTTACGTTTCGAAATTATTATTCACCTATGAAGAAAAGAAAGCC